>JAEULC010000357.1 GCA_016792605.1 Rhodospirillales bacterium | reverse complement strand
TCAGAACCCCATGAAAGACGCTATTGTGGTGCCGCATGGCGTTGAACCTCTTCTCGTGTCCCGGATCGTTTGCCGACGTCCAGGACCGAGTAGAATCAACGCTATGCGCCATGTCCACGAAAACTCAACCGGACACCCGTGACACAAGCCCGGGCATGACGGATCTTGGGACTCTAAGCCACCCGCGCCGCCGCTCGCCGCGCGCTCTCCGGATCGAGAAAGCCCTTCACCGTCGCCTCCGTCTCCGCCGCCATGCACGCGTCGAGGCCGCCGCCCTGCTGGCGGGCGAGGATGCGGCGCAGCGCCTGGACCGGGCCGGGCGGCAAGGCTGCGATGCGCTTGGCGGTGGCCAGCGCGGTCGGCATCAGGGCGGCATCCTGCACCACCTTCCACACCAGGCCCCAGGACTGCGCCTGGCGTGCGTCGAAGCGTTCGCCCAGCATGATCAGCTCGCGCGCGCGCTGCAGGCCGACGAGACGCGGCAGCAGCTCGGTGACGCCGCCCGTGACGAACACGCCGAGCGAGGTTTCGGGAAAGAAGAAGCGCGCGTCCTCCGACGCGATGGCGAAGTCGCAGTTGATCGTCCACTCCAGCCCGCCGCCCACGGCCCAGCCGCGGATGGCGCCGACGACCGGCGTATCGCCCAGCACGATGGCGCGCGTCACGTCCTGGATTCGCTCGATATAGGCCCGCGCGCCGGCCGCGTCGCGCGCCTGGCTCTCGAACTCCTTCAGATCGTCGCCGGCGCAGAAGGCGCGGCCGGCGCCGGTCAGCACGATGCAGCGGATGGCGGGATCGCGGTCGGCGGCCTGGAGGGCGGCGATCAGGTCTTCCAGCAGGTCCGGATTGATCGCGTTCAGGCGCTGCGGGCGGTTCAGCGTGACGACGCGGACGCCATCGCCCGCCTCTTCGGTCAGCACGGTCCCGGTCATGCTCTGTCCTTTCGAATAACGCGTCGCGTCTTGCCCTCGGTGCGCGGCAGGGCGCCGAAGGGCAGCAGGGTCACGCGCGCGGTGAGACCGAGGTCGCGCTTGATCTGCGCCGCGACGTGGTCGGCGAGTGCATCGCTGCGCGCGGTGCCCTGGGCCAGCTCCGCCTCGACCGGCAGCGCATCGTACGGGCCGGGCCCGTCCAGCACGATGCGGTACTCGCCGCTCAACGCAGGCTCCCGATTGAGGATCGCCGCGACCTGCGCGGGGAAGGCGTTGAGGCCGCGCACGACAACCATGTCGTCGCTGCGCCCGACGACGCGGAAGCGCGGGGCGGTGCGGCCACAGCTAGCTTTGCAGGTGCCGGTCAACAGCACGATGTCGCCGGTGCGGAAGCGGACCAGCGGCTGGCACTCCCGGCTGACATGCGTCAGCACCAGCTCGCCCTGCGATCCTTCCCGCCAGGGCAGCACGGCGCCGGTGTCGGGCTGGACCAGCTCGGGATGCAGCACGTCGAGCGCCATGAAATGCAGGTCGGTGTCGATCTGGCTCTGGCCGGCGAAGTTGCAGAACACGTCGGAGACGCCGTAGTTCGAATTGCGCGGCTCGAATCCCCAGGTCGATTTCAGCCGAGCGCGGAATTCCGGATTGTCCAGGCCCGCCTCGCCGCCGAACAGGCCGAGCTTGAGGCCCAGGTCGCGCGGCTTCAGGCCGGGGAACTTCTCGGCGATCACGCGCTCCAGCACGGCGGGGTAGGACGGCGTGCAGGAGATCGCGGTGATCTTCAGCTCCTGCACCGTGCGCACCAGCAGCTCGGTGTCGCCGACGCCGAACGGGATCACGGCGGCGCCGGTGGCTTCCAGCGTCGCGTGGTCGGTATAGCCGCCCATCCAGAGCTTGTAGTTGAGGCAATGCACCACGCGATGGCCCGGCCCCAGCCCGCCCGCGGCCTGCGCCCGCGCGCCGACGATCGCGGTCTCATGCGCGTCGCCGGCGGACAGCGCGACGGTCATCGCCGTGCCGGTCGTCCCTGAGGTGCGGTGGATGCGCGCGACCTTCGTCTCCGGCGCGGCGAGGTAGTCGCCGAAGGGCGGGTGGTCGCGCTGGCTCGACCGCAGCATCTCCTTGTCGGTGAAGGGCAGGTCCGCGAGCGCCTCGAGCCTGGCCGGCGGCGCCTTCCCGCCCCACGCTCTTACATGAAGCGGCGACGCCGCCGCCACGTAGTCGCGCTGGCGGTCCCAGGACGCCTGGCGGTGCGCGGCCAGGTCGGCCAGGGGGGCGAAGTCGGCCTTATCAACCAACACGAGCGGTCACCAGGGATCAGAATGGCTTAGAAATGACACTGATATCATTTTCACTTTGAAGGGGGTTCCGGTGCGTGTCAACATCGCGCCATGGCGCACCCAGCCCCCCTCGCCGAGGAGCCCCGGAGCCTCCTCGACACCGACAGCTTCGGCATGGCGCTCTACCTGGACGCGGGCAAGCCCAAGCTGCGCAAGACGGCGCGCACGCGCCTGCGCCTGCTGGCGGCGACGGCGGACATCCTGAACGCGAAGGACGACGTCGCGGCGCTGCGCGTGACCGAGGTGGTGCGGCGCGCCGGCATCGCGCACGGCACGTTCTACCGCTACTACGACGGCGTGCCGGCGATCGTCGAGGAGGCGATCGCGGTCTTCGCCGAGTTCCAGCGCGACCGCCTTGGTGCCGTGCGCGCCGGCGCGGCGGGATCGCGCGAAAGGGTGCGCGCGACGACGCTCGCCTATATCAGGATCTTCCGCGCCAACGCCGGGATGATGCGCTGCCTGATGGGGCTCGGCGCCGACTCGGCGCACTACCGCGCCCGCTTCCACGAACTGAACCGGGACTGGAACCGCAGGGTGGCCCAGGCCATCGCCGCCAATCGCAGCGATGCCTCGGCGGAATCGCTGCTGCCCACGGCCTACGCGCTGGGCGGCATGATCGACGAGTTCCTGGCGCAGCTCTACCTGCGCCGCGACCCCGCGCTGGCCGCGCTCGCCGAGGATCCCGACGCGGTCGCCGACCTGCTCAGCGAGCTCTGGTGCCGCGGCGCCTACGGAACGCTTCAAGCGTCGTAGCGTTTGCGCCGTTGGCCTGTGCTATGGCTGAGCGGCAATCGATCGGGAAGGGAATGCGATGAGCAAGGACGCCAAGAACAAGATCTGCGTGTGGTACGACAAGGACGCCGAGGAAGCCGCGCGATTCTACGCCAGGACCTTTCCCGACAGCGCGATCACCGCGGTCTGGCGCGCGCCCGGCGACTATCCCTCGGGCAAGCAGGGCGACGTGCTGGTGGTGGAGTTCACGGTCTGCGGCGTCGCCTGCGTCGGCTTGAACGGCGGCCCGGCCTTCCAGCACAGCGAGGCCTTCTCCTTCATGATCGCCACCGACAGCCAGGAAGAGACCGACCGCTACTGGAACGCGATCGTCGGCAATGGCGGCCAGGAGAGCGAATGCGGCTGGTGCAAGGACAAGTGGGGCATCTCGTGGCAGATCACGCCGCGCGTCTTGACCGACGCCATGGCGAAGGGCGGCGAGGAAGCCAAGCGCGCCTTCTCCGCGATGATGACCATGAAGAAGATCGACGTCGCCGCGATCGAGAAGGCCGTGCGGGGCGGGTAGCGCCGGTCAGCCGTCCAGCCGCGCGCCTTCCTTGTTCAGGATCGCGCGCAGGTCGCGGCCCTGGATTTTGCGCGGCGAAACCTTGTCGCGCAGCGCGATCGTCGCGGCGTGGCCGATGGCCTGGCCGTAGGTGAAGCACTGCGCCGTCACGCGCGCGGACGCCATCGCCACATGGTCGGCCGACAGGCAGCGCCCGGATACCAGCAGGTTCTCGCCCCTTTCCGGCACGAAGCATCCATAGGGAATCTCGTAGTGGTCGTCGAGCACCCACTCGATGCGCGGCTTGGTGCCGCTGTGCAGCTCGACCGGCCAGGCCGAGATCGCGATCGCGTCCTTGTCCTTGCGATGCTGGATCACGTCGTCGGTCACGAGCTTTTTCTCGCCGACGATCTGGCGCGTCTGGCGCACGCCGACCTGCACGCCGGTCTGCGAGATCCAGCTCCTTTCGCAGCCCGGCAGCCGGTCCTTGAAGAAGCGCGCGTATTCCGCCGCCTGGCGCCTTCCCATCACCTCGGCCTCGGTGAAGTCGGCGGCAATCATCGGGTTCAGCTCGCGCCCGTCGCGGCCCAGGATTCGGGTGCAGTTGCACAAGAGCTCGTCGGGCCGGGGCGTGGGGAACAGGAAGATCTTGCTGCGCGGCAAATTGTACTCGCCGCCATTGTGCAGCCGCGCAATCTCCTCGCTGACCGCCGGGCCGAGGATGCTGTCTTCGCCGTGTGCGGACAGAAAGCGCGCCACGTCCACGCCCTGCAGGCGGAAGATCATCGTCGGGTTCTGGACCTTGCCGTTGTCGCCGATCGTCGTCGCGAACCCGGCCATGGCGGCGAGGTCCGCGTCGCCGCTCGCGTCCACGGTGAAGCCGGCCTCCACGCGCAGGCGGCCCTGCTTGGTGTAGGCCATCGCCCCCGCGACGCGCTCGCCGCCCTCGACCAGCGCCTCGGTGACGGTGGAATGGAACAGCACGCGCACGCCGGCCTCTTCCAGAAGATCGTCGGCGGCGCGGCGCCAGGCCAGCGGATCGTGGGTCAGGGTGAAGGTCTTGCCGTAGCGGATCGGGCCGGTGAGTCCGTCGTGCCGGGCCATCGCCCGGATGAAGTCGTCGACGAAGCCGTGGACGAGCTGGCGCGGCTTCGCCCGGGGATCGTCGGTCGCGGCATAGAGGCCGCAGATCGTGCCCGAGAGGCCCGCCACGGCCGCCCCGCCGCAGAAGCCGTAGCGCTCCAGCAGCGTGACCTTCAGCCCCTGGCGCGCGGCCGTCGCCGCGGTTGCCAGCCCGGCCGCGCCGCCGCCGATGACCAGCAGGTCCGTCTCAATCTTGTCAACGGGTTGACGGCGATCCACCGGCTGGGCGTGGGATGATATCGGCATGCGCTCCCTCGATTGACGGCATGGCGGGCATTCTGTAATATATCAGCCGTATGCAAGACGGGGTGTCAACTGCATGGCCCCCGCGAAAGAGGCCCATTGGAGGAACGCATGACGCCCGAACAGGTGCTGTCGAACAAGCCCAAGATCCTGACCCAGAAGCAGCGCGAATCCTATTTCGAGAAGGGCTACCTGCTGGTCGAGAACGCGGTGCCGAAGGACTGGATCGAGC
>JAEULC010000351.1 GCA_016792605.1 Rhodospirillales bacterium | reverse complement strand
GTCGTTCGTGACCTCAGCTTCGAAGTTCGTCGACAGGCCGCGATAGCGGAACTTCATCGCCGAGAGCAGTGTGTATTCCTGCTCGTCCACGCGCACCTGAAGCTCGGGTACGGTGATGTACGCGGCCTGCATCCGCCTGGGTTCGCCTTCCACCAAGTCGAGGCGCTTCAGCGCGAGCGTGTTGGTCAGCGGCGTAGCCGCCAGGTCGATCTCGAAGCAGGGGGCGAGGTCCGGGCGCGCCGCGCCGTTGGCGGTCCAGGTCCCCTCGGCGTCGCGGCGCAGGTCGAGCCTGCGCTCCGCCGTGCCGATCGTCAGCGCCAGGTCGATGCGCCGGGTGCGCCACGCGCCGTCGCACGCCAGCGTGTAGCCGAGCCGCGCCAAGCCTTCGTCCAGCTGCAGCAGCACGAAGCTCTCGGCGCGCACAAAGTCCGGCCAGACCTCGAGCGCGACATGCTCGAGGCCCGGCCGGTCCAGTCGCTGCCACACGATGTCGCGACGCACGCTCACTCCGCCTTGGCGCAATAGGCCTCGATCCGGTAGCCGTCAGGATCGACGACGAAGGCGGCATAGTAGTTGTCGCCGTAGTCCTTGCGTAAGCCCGGCTTGCCGTTGTCGCGTCCGCCGGTCTTCAGCGCCGCGGCGTGGAAGGCGTCGACCGCCTTGCGGGTCTGGGCCTGGAAGCAGAAATGCAGGCCCGAGCGGTCGTCGGCCGGCACCGGGTTCTCCGTCTTACCCAGCCACAGGCCGGCCGAGCCCTTGCCGTAGCCCGCCGAGCCCTCGCCGCTGCTGACCCGGTCGTAGCCGAGCGGCTTCATCACCGCGTCGTAGAACTTCTGCGCCTTGGCGAAGTCGCGCACACCAATCGAGACATGGTCGATCATGGCCGTTTCCTCTTTAACCAGGTTGATGGTTATAGCCTGGCTCAGGCCGCGCGGCTTGTCAACCACCTTGATGGTTAGTAGATAAGAGGCATGGACAGCCCCTCCTCGACGTCCCATGCCTCCGGGGCGACAACGCTCGTACGCGCCGAGCGTGCCGATCTCGGACTCGCCTTCACCGATACCTGCTACTGGCGCCAGTCGAAGCCGACGGAGACGCTGCATGCGCCTGCCGATCTCCTGCGCTGGTGCGCCAAGGAGGGCGTGCTGGACGCGGCCAGCGTCGCGGCGCTGGAGAAGCGCTGGGCCGCGTCACCTAACGAGGCTGACGCGCGCTTCGCCGAGGGCCTGGCGCTGCGGGAGACGATCTATCGCGTATTCAAGGCCCAGGCGGCCGACAAGACGGCAGCGGCGGTCGACCTGGCGGCGCTCAACATGGCCTTGGAGGCGGCACCGAAGCGGGCGCTGCTGGCGCCGGAATCCAAGGGCTATGTGTGGCGCATCGACCTGCCGCTGGCGATCAGCGGCATCCTGGCGGCGGTGCTGTGGACCACGGGCGACCTGCTCGCCTCGCCACGGCGGACGCGCGTTCGGCAATGCGCCAACCCGCAATGCGGCGGCATCTTCCTGGACGACAGCAAGAGCGGCACCAGGCGCTGGTGCATGATGAGCGTCTGCGGCAATCGCGCCAAGGCGCACCGCCACTACATGAAGCGCCGGAAACCTTAGACGAGCAGGCCTAGAAGTCGCTGACGCGCCCGTTGACTTCCCAGTCGCCGTAGCGGGTCGGTTCCGGGCCCTTGGGCCCGCCGATCTCCTCGACCCTGGGCTCGGGGGCCGGTGGCTTTGCGGGGGCCGGCTTGGGCGTCGCGGGCTCGGTCGTAGCGTCTGGGTTTTTACCTACCATTTCAACAGTATCCGCCAAATCCGCCCGCGCCGAAACCCCGGCCCGCATGACAAAGATGTAACGCCAAGGCCGATTGACCAAGCCCCCGTTATCCCTACGTATATGGCGTTCGCGGGCCGGCGTTTCCGGCCGCCATGGCCCTTTGGCGTAAGGAGCGCCTTTCGACCATGAACTACCTCAAGACCGGCATGTTGCTCGCGGCGTTGACCGCGTTCTTCCTGGCGATCGGCTACATGATCGGCGGGCAGGGCGGCATGATGATCGCCTTGCTGGTCGCCGCGGGCATGAACCTCTTCGCCTACTGGAACTCCGACAAGATGGTGCTGTCGATGTACGGCGCCCAGCAGGTCGACCAGCACAGCGCGCCCGAATTCTACGGGATCGTCGCCCAGCTCGCGAGCCGCGCCGGCCTGCCGATGCCCAAGGTCTTCGTGATCGAGGACGACCAGCCGAACGCCTTCGCGACGGGCCGCAACCCCGAGAATGCCTCGGTCGCGGCCACGACCGGCCTGCTGCGCATGCTGAACCGAGACGAGATCGCAGGCGTGATGGCGCACGAGCTGGCGCATGTGCGCAACCGCGACACGCTGATCATGACGGTCACGGCGACCATCGCCGGCGCCATCGGCATGCTCGCGAACATGGCTATGTTCATGGGCCATTCGAGCAGCAACGACGAGCGCGGCGGGAATCCGCTCGGCCTCGTCGGCGGCCTGATCATGATGATCGTGGCGCCGCTCGCCGCCTCGCTGGTGCAGATGGCGATCAGCCGCACGCGCGAGTACTCGGCCGACCGCCTCGGCGCGCAGATCAGCGGCAATCCCGCCGCGCTCGCCTCGGCGCTGCGCAAGATCGAGTACTACGCACACCAGGTGACGAATGTGCAGGCCGAGCGCAATCCCGCGACCGCGCACATGTTCATCATCAACCCGCTGGCGGGCGAGCGCATGGACAATCTGTTCTCGACCCACCCGAAGACCGACAATCGCGTCGCGGCGCTGGAGGATCTCGCGGGCGAGATGGGCGCGCGCGGCTTCCAATCCGACCTGGACGACGAGCCCTGGCCGACCCGCACCGCGACGCCGCAGCCGCGCACGCATGAGGGCGCGGTGCGCGGCTGGCGCCGCGGCTCGGTTCCCAAGAGCGGCCCGCGCCGGCCCTGGGGATAAGCCGACGCCAAGATCACTGGCTACGGCCCGCCGGTCGGAGTAGTACTCCGGCCGGCGATTGTTTTTCCGGCGCGCCAACCCGCTGAGATTCGCGCCTGCGCTTTTCCGTCGATGTCCGAAAGGTCCGTTCCTTGTCCCAGACGCAGAGGCGTGCTGCTCCTCAAGCCGATTCCGCCGGCCTCGCTGCGCGCGCCGTCGCGCTCGACATTGTTTCCGGAGTCCTGCGCCGCGGCCGCGCCCTCGACGACGAGCGGCCCGACCTGAATGCGCTGGCGGTGCGCGACCGCGGGTTCGCCCGCGCCATCGCGGCGGTCACGCTCCGGCGCCTGGGCCAGATCGACGCGGTAATCGCCGCTTTCGTCGAACGCCCGATTCCGCCGCGCGACGCGTTGGCGACGGATTTGCTACGCATCTCGCTGGCGCAGCTCCTGTTCCTCGGCACGCCGGCGCACGCGGCGGTCGACACGGCGGTGGAGCTGGTGCGCGCGCGCGGCAAGGAGCGCATGGCCGGCCTGGTCAACGCCGTGCTGCGCCGCGCCACGCGGGACGGCCAGGGCATCGTCGCGCAACAGGATGTGGCGCGCATCAACACGCCGGACTGGCTTTGGCAGAGCTGGACGGCCGCCTATGGCGAAGACCAGGCGCGCGCG
>JAEULC010000442.1 GCA_016792605.1 Rhodospirillales bacterium | reverse complement strand
ATCTCGTTGCCGATGATCAAGAGGCAGGCGGTGACGGTCTTCTCGCTCATGGATGTCCAGGGCTCCGCTTCGAGGGCGCGCATCCTATCGCGGATCCGCCAGCACGACTATCCTGGGCGCATGGAACAACGCCCGGATTGGACCATCGACCAGGGCTGGCACCGGTACACGGCCGAGGAGCACGGCGTGTGGCGCACCCTCTATGCGCGCCAGGCAAAGCTGCTGCCCGGCCGGGCCTGCGACGCCTTCATCGAGGGCATGCGGCGACTGCCGATCGGGCCGGACCAGATCCCCGACTTCCGGCGCGTGAACGACATCCTGGCCCGGCAGACCGGCTGGACCATCGTCGCGGTGCCGGGCCTGGTGCCGGACGAGGTGTTCTTCGACCACCTCGCCCATCGCCGCTTCCCGGCCGGGCAGTTCATCCGCAAGCCGCACGAGCTCGACTACCTGGAGGAACCGGACATCTTCCACGACGTGTTCGGGCACGTACCGATGCTGATGCATCCGGCGATCGCCGACTACATGCAGGCCTATGGCGAGGGCGGATTGCGCGCCCGGTCGCTGGGCGTGCTGCCCAACCTAGCGCGGGTCTACTGGTACACGATCGAATTCGGGTTGATCGCCGCGGCCGAGGGCCTGCGCATCTACGGCTCGGGCATCGTTTCGTCCTATGCCGAGAGCGTCTTCGCGCTTGACGATCCGTCGCCCAACCGCGTCCGCTTCGACCTCGACCGCGTGCTGCGCACGCGCTACCGGATCGACGATTTCCAGGAAAGCTATTTCGTCATCGGCAGCCTCGACGAGCTGCTCGACTTGGCGCGGATCGACTTCGCGCCGTTCTACGACCGGATGCGGGGCCAAGCGGAATTCGAGCCGGGCGACATCGTGCCCGGGGACCGCGTGATCGCCCGTGGCACCGGCCGCTACCACGCGGCCAAGAGGCGCTAGGCTCTACTGGATCGTGCCACAGAACGCCTGATGCGGCCGGCAGGGGTCGACCTCGGCGATCTCGAGGCTCAGCTTCGCCTTGATCGCCTGCTGGTAGCTCTCCCAGCTCGCCGGCATCACGAAGCCTGAGACGGTCTTCTCGTAGAACTCGAGCACGCCGATCTCGTCCTGGATCACCAGCGCGTTGACCTGCACGTCCATCGCCTGCAGCGTCGCGACGGCCTGCGCCGGGTTGACGCCGGCATTGCTGGTGCCGTCGCTGGAGACGTCGACTACGTGGCGGGTGCAATCCGGCGCCGCCTTGATCGCCGCCGCCGCCGCCATCAGCGCGTCGCCCAGCGCCGTTGAGCCAGACTGCCGGCGCTGGTAGGTCGCCAGCACCAGCGCCACGGACTTCGCATCGCCCATGCTGGCGATCGGCGTCCAGGGCAGCATGGTGACGGCCGCGCCCGACCATTCCATCGCCGTGACAACGATGCGGCCGTGCTGTCCATGGGTGATCTTGTCGACGATGGCGGGGTTGGAAATGGCGTCGGCGGTCGCCTTCGCCTGCAGCTCCCATTCAGCTGCATCGACGCTGCCACTGGCGTCGAGCAAGAGCACGAGACACAGATCTGCAATCATTGCCATTCGCTCCTTGGTTGAAGCGCCTGGCTAAACCTCAGGGCTCCCGAGGCTCGCGTTATTCGCGATGCCCCCTACGGCCGCGCCAGCATTGGTTGCCACACTAGAACAGGGTGGTTAATTTTCCGGGTGCAGTGCGGAACCTCCGGCGCCATGGATGCCTGCGACAAATGATGCAACGCGTGTGCCATACTAAAGGTTGCGCACCAGAAATCCACAAGATATGGGGGGACGAGGCCGAATTGCACCAATAGGTTGGATATCGGGCGGGTCGACCTTGCCAAACCGGCCACAAAGCCGTTCAATGCCGCCGGAGAAAATCATCATGCGCGAATCGGCCTACGCCCTCGAGACAAGCGACCCCTGGATGGACCAGCAGGCTGCCCAATCGTCGAGCATCAAGCTGCACGGACCCGAGGGGTTTGCCGGCATGCGCGCCGCCGGGCGGCTGGCGGCCGAGGTGCTGGACTTCATCACCCCCCAGGTCGTGCCGGGCGTGTCGACGGGCAGGCTCGACCAGCTTTGCCACGACTTCATCACCGGCCGCGGCGCGATCCCGGCTCCGCTCGGCTACCGCGGCTTTCCGCGCTCGATCTGCACCTCGGTCAACCACGTGGTCTGCCACGGCATCCCCGGCGACAAGGTTCTGGCCGACGGCGACATCGTGAACATCGACATCACCGTGATCGTCGACGGCTGGCACGGCGACACCAGCCGCATGTTCCTGGTCGGCGACGACGTGGGCGTGAAGGCGCGCAAGCTGGTCGAGGTGACCTACGACGCGATGATGCTGGGCATCGAGCAGGTGAAGCCCGGCGCGACGCTCGGCGACATCGGCGCCGCGATCCAGCGCCATGCCGAGGCCAACCGCTTCTCCGTCGTGCGCGACTTCTGCGGCCACGGCATTGGCAAGATCTTCCACGACGCCCCCTCGGTACTGCACTACGGACGCCCCGGCGACGGGCCGGTGCTGCGCGAGGGCATGTTCTTCACCATCGAGCCGATGATCAACGCCGGCCGCTTCGAGGTGAAGATCCTGAACGACGGCTGGACCGCGGTGACCAAGGACAAGTCGCTGTCGGCGCAGTTCGAGCACACGATCGGCGTGACCGCGACGGGCTACGAGATCTTCACCCTGTCGCCGGCCGGGCTGACCCGTCCGCCCTACGCCCAAGCCTAGCGCCG
>JAEULC010000305.1 GCA_016792605.1 Rhodospirillales bacterium | reverse complement strand
TGCGGTCGCGAACACGAGTGCGCCGACCAGGCCGATGGTCATGAGGCCCGCGGCGCTGCGGCGCGGCCCGAAGCGGTCGAGCAGCAGGCCGACCGGAAGCTGCATCGCCGAGAAGGCCAGGAAATAGGCCGCGGCCAGGAGCCCCAGCCTGTCCGCGGTCAGCGCCATGTCTGCCGCCAGCCCTGGCGCCATCAGCGCCATGGCCATGCGGTAGTACTGGTTGATCAGCACCGCCGCGGTGAAGGCGATGAAGGCGCCAAGCGCGGCGGCGGCGAAGGGGCGGGGCGGGGGGGCGGACACGGGCGGCAATCTAGGCCAATCGCCGCCGCCACGTAACTGCCGGTGGGCACCCGGCCGGTCAGATCCGTGTCGTAAGATCGACCAGCCAGTCCGGCATGGCCGCGGTGAGACGCGCCTCGATCAGCTTGTCCAGGCCGCTCAGGACCAGCCCGCCGAGGGCGACGAGCACCCAGCCCATCGCCAGCTTGCCGATCCGGCCCGCCTCTAGCAGCCGCGCGCGATGGTCGTGGAACAGGCGCCGCGCGCCATAGGCCATCGCCAGGAGCGGCGCGATGGCGCCGATGGCGAAGGCCAGCATGATCGCCGCGGCCCTTCCCAGCGAGTCGTGCCGGGAGGCAAGCGTGATGGCGACGCCGAGCGTCGGCCCGGTGCAGGGCGCCCAGACCAGGCCGAGCAGGGCGCCGGCGACGAACTGCCCGCCGAGCGTGTCGGGGTCGATCCGCCGCGACAGCGAGTCGGCCGAGCTGGCAACCGGCCCGATCGCCATCGAAAGGCGGAGTTGCAGATTGGGCATGACCAGGATCGCGCCGAACGCGAGCATCAGTGCGCCGGCGCCGATGCGCATCGCCTCGGGCCCGAGGCCGAGCGCCAAGGTCGCGCCGGCGAGCAGCGTGCCCGACAGCGCGAAGGCGAGCGCGAGACCGGCGGCCATGGCCAGCGGACCAAGACGGTGCGCCTGGAGCGACGACGCGACAATCATCGGCGCCAGCGGCAGCACGCAGGGCGCCAGAAGCGACAGGACACCCGCCGCCGAACTGGCCAGGAGTTCCATGCGCGGTCCGCTGGCGCGTCGGTCTAGGACTTGGCCTTGTCGATCAGCTTCTGCATCGCCTGCTTGTCGGTGACGAAGCTGTGCCGGCCGACCTCGGTCGCGCCCTTGAAGAACACCTGAGTCGCCTGCTTGGTGACGTTGAGCTTCTTCAATGCGTCCGCCTGGCGGTCGAAATCGACGACGAAAGCGACGACGTCCTTGTTCGCGGGATCCTTGAGCAGCGCGGCCTCGACCGGTTTCATCCGCTGGCACACCGGGCACCAGTCGGCATGGACGGCCACGAGGATCGGCTTGCCGTCGGCCTGCGCCTTGGCGAACGCAGCTTGGTCGAACGCCCGCATCTCGCCCGCGAAGGATGGCGCGGCGAGCAGCAGCGCGGTGGCGATCGATGCCAGGCAAAGCATCCGGCGCGAAACGCGAGAGAGCATGATTGTCCTTCCTCCCGGAATGGATTGTTGCGCATCTCCCCTGTGCATTCGCCGACCGCCGCGCGCGGTTTCACGCGTGCGACGCGATCACACCGATGTGACTCCGAAGGGAAATCCTGGAAGCGGGGAACGTCGTGCTGCCGCTCGCGGCGGCGCGCGCGTTCCAGTCGATCAGGATTTGGGGGAAGGACTGGAGCGGGAGACGGGATTTGAACCCGCGACCCTCACGTTGGCAACGTGATGCTCTACCACTGAGCTACTCCCGCGCGCCATCGCCCGGTGCTTTCGCCGTCCCGGGCGCGACAGGCGGCGGATCATATAGAAATGCCTTGGCATTGCAAGCGTGACGGAAGCATCTGAATTTGAAGGAATTTCCGCGCTTTCATCGACGTCCCCGCCGGTCGTCGGCGGCGATTTCCCGCACCCCCAAAGGCCCCGCGACCTTCACGATTTCGCTGGTTGAGCGCCGCCACCGGGGCGTGGTAATCCGGCTGCTTCCGAAAGCAATTCCAGGGGGCGTTCCCATGCGCTTGTCGTTGCCGACGATCGGTCCACGAGTCTCTGCCCGTGGCCGCTGTGCGAAGCTTGCCGCCGCCGTCCTGGCGCTCGCCGCGCTCGCGGCGATGCCGGCCGAGGCGCGCGAAATCCAGCTCCTGTGCAAGAACGAGCTGGCGACCAAGCCGGCGCTGTGGATCTTCGACACCGACAACCGCAACTTCTACTTCGACGACGGCACGCGCCGCCCGGCTGCGGTGTCGATCAACGAGAGCCAGATCACGCTGCGCGAGACCGCCGAGCAGCCGATCTGCCACGTCAGCAAGCAGGCCGGCGGATCGAACTGCGTCGGCGGCAAGCAGGTGACCGAGTTCACCACGGTGATCAACCGCAAGCAGGGGACGTATCTCGTCTACTGCAAGAACATCCACGACGATTCGAACAACTGGAAGCCGGGCCAGAACTGCTTCCCGCAGGGGCCGAACAAGGGCTACTGCGCCAAGGACTGAGCCTGGCGCCGCGACAGGCAAGAAGCGCCTATCGCTTCAGCGCGAAATAGCGCCTGACCTGCAGCGCGCCGCTGTCGAGCGCGCGCAGGCGCAGGACCCACAGCTCGGCGTCGTCCAGCAGCTGGTGCAGCAGGTCGCGCGGCGGGCGGATGCCCGCGGCGCGCTGCTCGGCCAGGCGGTCGAGGCAGCCCTGCCAGCCGAACAAGGCCAGCCGGCGGTACTTCCCCGACATGTCCTCGTCGACGCGCGCCTCCAGGCGCAGCTCCTTCAGGCACTTGGCCATCTCGGCCGCGCTCCAGGGATGCGGCTGGAACGGCTCGACCTGCTTCCAGGCCTCGAGCAGGCCCGAGGTCTGGCCCGGTTCGCTGAGCACGAAGTCGGTGAACAGCAGCTGGCCCTGCTCGGTCAGCGCCTGCGCGATGTTGGTGAAGAGCTGTTGCTTGTTCCGGGCGCGGTGGAAGGTTTCCAGCGCGAACAGGCAGTTGTAGCGGCTCTTGGGCAGGGCCGGCTTGTCGATGTCGTAGGCGATCACCGGCGCGCGCGACTTCACGCCCGCCTTGATCGAGAACTGCATCCCGGCCTTGGCGTATTCGGGGTCGGGATCCATGCCGGTGATCCAGACCTTGTAGCGTTCGGCGACCGCGCGCGTGCCGCCGCCCAGCCGCGCGCCGAGATCGACGACGGACATCTTCTCGTTGAGCGCGAAGGGCTTCACCATGTCGGCGGCGTAGGACTTGTCGAACGGCTCGCAGAAGCCTTCGCCCCAGAGCTTGGTCCAGGTATCGAGCTTCTGCGGCGGAAGCTTCAGCGCCGGGCCTTGCGCCGGCGCCACGCCGCCGCGCACCGCGCTGATGTTCTGCGCCGCCTTCAACCGACCCGCGCCGGCGGCGCCGCGCCCCTTGCCCGACCGCTCCGGCGGGCGCCAGGGATCGCTGCCATCCCACCAGGCCTTCAGCCGCGCGCTCATCGGCGGGGCGTCCGCCGCGCCGGTCTCGCGGCCGGCCATGCCGGCGAGTTCGTCCAGCAGTTCGGCCGGGTCATCGCCGTCCCACCACGCGCGCAGCCGCGTCGCCGCGCGCTTCAGGGCGGGCTTCGCGGGGGCCTTGGCGCCCTGGACTGCTTGCTCAACCGCCATGGTGGAGGCAGGGCCTGACCTTTGGTCTGTCCCGGCCGAATCCGCGCAGGGTGCTGGTGCACCATGCGCTTCGGCCACGCTATCCTTGGTATCGGTTTGCGGTTGAAAAACCGTTACCTGCCCGCAAAGCGCGGTAACACCTAGCGAATGCCGGCCGGTCGGGGGTCGTAGCCGTGGCTGCGTCGGGTTGGAGAGGCCTTGGCGACCAGGGGAATGGGATGGTTGGTCGCGACGATCTGCACGCTTCCGCGGTCGGTCCTGAACGGGACCAGCAGGCGCTCCCACAAGATCATCCCCCTGCTGTGCTCGGCGACGTTCTGCGTCAGGACCGGCTTTAGCGTGGACAGGCAGGTTCGGTAGGACTCAAGAAAGAACGTTCCCGTCTTGCTGGAGAACGAACTTACCAGCCGACCGGTCAGGTCGAAATCGCAGTGGCTGACGATCGCGCTGCCGTAAAGCCGGTACCGGAAGTCGCGGCCGCCATCGACGGGGTCGAGGATCATCAGATTGCCGATCCACGGCCGCAGGGTTTCGGGACTGGCCGCCGCCCGCGCCGGCAGGCCGCCATTGCTGGGAAGATCCTTGCAGAACGCCAAGAATTTATGGGTGCGGCCGTCCGTTTCCGCGGATTCAATCTCGTCGCCGACGAGGATGCGCGGCGCTCGCGGCGCCAGGTCGATGGCAGCGATGTCCGGCCGGGAGATCGGGCGGTCCCTTTTCACGATCTGGTTCCTCGGGATCGGAAGGAGATTGCGGGCCTCGGCGACGACCAGGCAGCGTGCCTAGGCCGCACCGGCCGGTGAATCCGCTGCTTCGCGCGTGACCGTCTCGCACCAGGCGACGAAATCGTCGTTCAGCGACAGCAGTTGCGACCGGGCTTCTTCAAGCACGGATCGGGCATGCGGCGCCTGCAGGTCGAGCAACTCCAGCCTGTCCCGCAGCTCCTGCCAACGGATGATCAGCTCGATCCCGGCGGCATTCGGCGAGGCCTGCCAGAGCAGGTGCATGCTCTTGATCGCCGCGTTGAGGGCCGCGATCGAGTGTCGGACAGAGACGGATCCGTCGTCGGCGGCGTGGCCTGCGTGGCCGGCCTTCGTTTGCGCGTGGAGGGGGATGACGTTCATGGTTGTTCTCGATCCCGGTTCGCCGCGGACCCCTGAGCGCCGCCGCCCAAGGGTCCGCCGGCTCTTGCACCATGTGGACTTGCAGCGGCGCTTCTTATGCCGCCCGCACCTTCTGGATGAACTTGTCGACCTCGGCGGAGAGCGTTTCGGCCTGCTTGGCCAGTTCCGACGCCGCCCCGTTCATCTGGGTCGCCGCCGAACCGACCTCGCCCGAGGCCTGGGTCACCGAGACGATGTTCTTCGAGACTTCCTGCGTGCCTTGCGCGGCCTGCTGCACGTTGCGGCTGATCTCCTTGGTCGCCGCGCCCTGCTCTTCGACCGCCGCGGCGATCGTCGAGGCCACCTCGTTGACGCTCTCGATCGTCTTGGCGATCTCCTGGATGGCGCCGACCGCCTCCTGCGTGGCGTTCTGCACCGCCTGGATCTGCTGGGCGATCTCGTCGGTCGCCTTGGCCGTCTGGTTGGCGAGCGATTTGACCTCCGAGGCCACCACCGCGAAGCCCTTGCCGGCCTCGCCGGCGCGGGCCGCCTCGATCGTCGCGTTCAGCGCCAGGAGGTTGGTCTGGCTGGCGATGTCCGTGATCAGCTTCACCACGTCGCCGATCTTCTGCGCGGCCTGGGCCAGCCCGTCCACCGTTTGGCCGGTCGTCTTGGCCTGCTCCACCGCGCTCTTCGCCATGCGCGAGGACTCCGACACCTGCCGCGTGATCTCCTGGATCGAGGAGCTGAGCTCCTCGGTCGCGGACGCCACGGTCTGCACGTTGGACGAAGCCTGCTCGGAGGCCGCGGCCACCGCGGTCGCCTGGCGGCTAGTTTCTTCCGCCGTCGCCGACATCGCGGTGGAGGAGGACTGCATCTCCGACGCCGAGGACGACACGGTCTGCACCACGCCCTTCACCGTCGCCTCGAAGCCATCGGCCAGCGCCTGCATCTCGGCCTTGCGCTGCTTCTCGGCCTCGAGCTTCTGGCGCTCCTGGTCCTGGCGGCGCTGCTCCTCGGCCTGGCGCTTGGCGTCCTCGGCCTCGCGCTGGCGGCGCTCCTCGGCCTTCGCCGCCTCTTCCTTCGGGCGCCGCTGCTCTTCCTCCTGCTTCAGGCGCTCGTCGCGGGCGATCTCGGCCTCCTTCTGCAGGCGCTCGTTCTCGATGCCGCTTTCCTTGAAGACCTGGACCGCCTTGGCCATCTGGCCGATCTCGTCGCCGCGATCCAGCGCCGGCACCTCGGTCGACCAGACCTTCTCGGCAAGACGGCCCATCGCCGTCGTCATCGCGTTGACCGGCCGGGTGATGCCGCGGGCGATGAAGAACGCCGCCATCACGCCCAGCACCAGGGCAACCGCCGCCAAGCCGACCACGGCCGTCGCGATGGTGCTCAACCTGTGTTCGTTCTCCTCGCCGAACTGGGCGAGGTACTGCACCTGCCCGGCGCTGATCGCGGCGATCATCTGCGCGATGTCGGCGCCGGTCTTCAGCATCGTGCCGTTGAGCATGCGGTCCATCTCGGTCACCGATGCGACGACCGCCTGGAACGCATTGCCGTACTCGCCCCCGCTAGCAGCGGCTTCGGCCGCGATCGCCTTGCGCTTCGGGTTCTGCAGGCGCGATTCCAGTGCCTGCGCCTCCTTGATGAATTTCTCCAGTTCGGCCAGAGCGCGCTTGGCCTGCGCCTCCGTTGGGTCGGCCAGGAAGCGGGCCGCGTTGAGCCGGGACTGCATCAATGCCTGCCTTACGGCAGCGGCGGCAACGGTGGCGTCCTGGTCCTTGTCCGCGTTCGCCGAATCGATGATCGCGTCGAACTGCTCGCGGGCCTTGTGCGCCTGGGGGTTCATCTGCTTGTTGACCAGGTCCTCGCGTCGCGCGCGCATGTCGATCAGCGTGCCGACCGCCGCATTGTAGTCGCCCACCAGCTTGCCGACCTGCTCCATGGCCTGGCGGCGCTCGGGAACCACGATAATGCCGGTCGCCTTCACAATCTGCGCCGGGATCGACTGGCGCAGCTCATTGGTGCGCTTCAGGTCCGCCTCGCTCCCCTTGTCGAGATACACGTAGGCATTCCGGCGCAGCGCGACGAAATCGCGGTCGATCTGGGCGACGCGCAGGGCGTTGTCGGAAAGGACTTCCTCGGTCTCGAACGCGTGCAGGGCGACGCGGATCGCGAGGACGCCGCCGCCGCCGACGGCGCCCAGCAGTGCCAGCACCACGGCGAAGCCGAAATAGATCCGGGTGCCTACCTTGACGGACTTAAGACTGAAGCCGGGCTTCTGGCCGGCCGATGTCGCGAGCGACATACCGCACTCCTTGCAACGCGATTTCAACAGGTGGCGCGCTCATGCATGCCACGTCGCCGTGAATAGAGTGGCGCTGCAGGTTAATGCGGTGCTAACCGAGGCAGTCCGAACGGCCAAAAATGCCCGTAACTATGCGGCAGGATAGACTATGCGAGAGGGTAGGTTTCGGTCATCACAAGTATATCGAAGATCAATTCAAGCAGCGGCAGCTTTCAGTATTTGCTAGTGCCGGCTGTCTTCAGCCGGGCGACTTTGGTTGGCGAACTGCGCCTGCGAATCGGAATGAGGAGCCGGGGCAATTCCCGGCGTGCCCGGCGGTTCGACGCCAGGTTCCAAGTCCAGAGATCTCGGGAAGCGGATGGTGGGCGCGGCAAGGATTGAACTTGCGACCCCTACGATGTCAACGTAGTGCTCTCCCGCTGAGCTACGCGCCCTTGCATCCAAGGTGACCGCCGGACCTTCGCCCGGCGTCGGGACGGGGGCACATA
>JAEULC010000292.1 GCA_016792605.1 Rhodospirillales bacterium | reverse complement strand
TACGTGGCGCGCGGGGCGGCGCTCGCGGCCGCGGCCGCCATCCTGGCGCCAGGACTGTTACCTATTGGTTACCTTTTTACTCAACCTCTCGAGGATCGCTTCCCGCCACCCCCGGCGCTTCCGGCCCGTATTGACGGAATTGTGATCTTGGGCGGCTCGCCCCAGCCCGACCTGGCGGCGTCGCGCGGCGTGGTGGCGTTCAACGACACGGCCGAGCGCATGACCGAGGCCGTGGCCCTGGCGCGACGCTATCCGGACGCGCGGCTCATCTTCACCGGCGGCAGCGCGGCGCTGATTCCGACCGGCAATGTCGAGGCTACCGTGGCGAAACGACTCTTCGCCGAGCTGGGCCTGGCGGACGGCCGGGTCGTGTACGAGGCCGAGGCGCGCAATACCCGCGAGAATGCCGAGCTGTCGCGCAAGCTGGCGCAGCCGAAGCCGGGCGAGACCTGGCTCCTGGTCACCTCGGCGCGCCACATGCCGCGCTCGGTCGGCTGCTTCCGCAAGGCCGGGTGGAGCGACATCGTGCCCTGGCCAGTCGACTACCGGACCAAGCGCGCAATCGAATGGACGCCGTCGCTCGATTTCGCCGCCGCCCTCGACCAGGTCAACGACGCGGCGCATGAGTGGGTCGGCCTCGCCGCCTATCGCCTGCTGGGCTACACCGACGCCTTGTTTCCTGCCCCGGAAACGCATCGCTAGGCGCTCGCGCCCTTGTAGCTCCTTGTCACGACAAGTAGCATGGCGTGCGAAGCCGGACGCCGCCTTGCCGGCCCGGCCACTATTCTCCTTCATCGATCCAGGAAGAAATACCGATGTACAAGCGCATCCTCCTGACCGGCGCCGCCGGTCTGCTCGGCCAGTATCTGCGCCCCGAGCTGCACAAGCGCTGGCCGATCCGCAGCTGCGACATGCGGCCGATCGACAAGCCGCTGCCGGGCGAGGAGGTCGCGACCTGCGACCTCGCCGATCGCGAGGCGATCTTCAAGGCGGTCGAGGGCTGCGACGCCGTGCTGCATTTCGGCGCGATCTCGATCGAGGGCACGTTCGACCAGATCCTCCAGGCCAACATCAACGGCACTTACAACGTGTTCGAGGGCGCGCGGCGCGCCGGCACCAAGCGGGTGATCTTCGCCAGCTCGAACCACGCCATCGGCTATTACCCGCGCGAGTCGCATATCGACAGCGACGCGCAGCCCAGGCCCGACACCTACTACGGCGTCAGCAAGTCCTTCGGCGAGTCGCTGGGATCGATGTACTGGAGCAAGTACGGCATCGAGCACGCGTCCTTGCGCATCGGCTCGTGCCGCGAGGAGCCGGTGGACCGCCGCGGGCTTTCGACCTGGCTCAGTTTCCGCGACCTGCACCAGATGATCGTGCGTTGCCTCGAGGCGCAGCGCCTGGGCTACGCGATCATGTACGGCCAGTCGAACAACACGCGGGCCTGGTGGGACAACTCGAAGGTCGCGCATCTGGGCTTCCAGCCCCAGGACAATGCCGAGAAGTTCGCGCCGGCGCTGCTGAAGGACGCGAAGTTGGAGAACCCCGAGGATCCGGCGGTGAAGTACATGGGCGGCGTGTTCTGCACCGACAATCCGCCGAAGTGGCCGACGAACTAGGCCCGGGAAGGCGCGCGGGGCAGGGCGGGCGGCGATGAAGCGGCCGCTCGCTCTGCTGCCCGGGCTGCTCTGCGACGGGCGGCTCTGGGCGCACCAGATCGAAGGCCTGGCCGACATCGCCGAGCCCTGGGTCGCCGACCTGACCAAAGGCGACACGGTTTCGGAACTGGCGCGCGGCGTGCTCGACGCGATGCCCGAGACCTTCGCGCTGGCCGGCCTGTCGATGGGCGGCTACGTGGCGCAGGAGGTGATGCGCCAGGCGCCCGAGCGCGTCACGCATCTCTGCCTCGCCGATACCTCGGCGCGCGCGGACTCGCCGGCCCAGGTCGAGCGTCGGCGCAATCTCATCAAGATCGTGCAGACTGGCACGTTCCGCGGCGTCACGCGCCGTCTGCTGCCGACCTTCATCCATCCCGACCTGGTCGAGGACCCGGCGGTCGGCGGCGTGGTCTTGGCGATGGCCGAGGCGACGGGGCGCGACGCCTATGCCCGCCAGCAGCGCGCCATCCTCGCCCGCGCCGACGGCCGCGCTGACCTGGCGCTGATCGACTGCCCGACGCTGGTGATCTGCGGCCGCCAGGACAAGGTCACGCCGCTGGAGCTTTCCGAGGAGATCGCCCGCGGCATCGGCGGCGCCAGGCTCGCCGTGATCGAGGATTGCGGCCACCTGCCGGCGCTGGAGCGCCCCGAGCAGGTGACGGCGCTGATGCGGGAATGGCTGGTGGCCTGAGCCCTATTCAACAGCCGCTTGAATGTCAGTCTTACTGAAATCGGTGCCTACAAACAGAAGAGGCTCGTCGTACGACTTCGCAAGCGCGTATGCGGCGCAGTCGCCCAGGTTTAGCTGTGCGCTGTGGCCTGTGCCCTTGCCAAAACGCTGGTACGCAGCGAATGCAATTGCCGATTGGTCGGCCGTGAAGGCTTCCACCTGCATCTCAAGCTTCACCATCAGGATGTCGAGCTCTCGAAGCATCGCGTCGCCGTAGCGGCGACCGAGAACGACGCGGCTTTCGAACAAGCTAAACGCCGACATGCGGCGAACGGAGGCTGAGGCCAGAGCGGACATGACGCGCTGCGCCTCGGGCTCGTCGCGCAGCAGCGCGATGATCGCGGACGAGTCGACGATCACCGCTCGAACGTTCCGTCCGCGTTGTAGCCGAGTATCTCGTCATCGGATCGCATGTCGCGGTTCTTCAGCTTGGCGGCTCGCCGACGGATCGCGTCGATTTCGGCAAGGAGCCCCGGCCGCTCTTTGGTGCGCACCCGAACCAACCGCTCGGCGAGAGCGGTCGTCACCGCCGCTGTAATCGACTCGCCGGTAGCTTCGGCAAGTTCGCGGGCAAGGCGATCTGCCTCAGGCGACTTCAGATTGAGCGCCACGGTTTCTTCCTTTCTTCCTAAATAGGAAGAAATCTACACCATGGCGCTTTGGAAGGGAAGCCTCTGTCTTAAGGCACGTACTTGTTCGCCTTGAACCAGTCGACCGCGTCGCGCAGCGCCTCGGTCGCGGGCCGCGCCTTGTAGCCGAGCTCGCGGGCGGCCTTGTCGTGCTTGAAGAACATCTTCTTGCGCGCCTGGTTGAGGCCGTCGACGGTGGCGAAGGGTTCCTTGCCGCTCACCCGGTTGGCCCAGAACTCGGCCATGTGGGCGAAGGGCAGGATCAGGTCGTGGGGCAGCGCGATCCTGGTCGGCTTGCGGCCGACGAGGCCGGCGATGATCACGATGATCTCGCGCAGGGTCAGGTTCTCGCCGCCCAGGATGTAGCGCTCGCCGGCGCGGCCCTTGTCGTAGGCCAAGAGGTGGCCCTCGGCCACGTCGTCGACATGGGCGACGTTCAGGCCCGTGTCGACGAAGGCCGGCATCTTGCCTGACGCCGCCATCACCACCACGCGGCCGGTCGGCGTCGGCTTGATGTCGCGCGGGCCGATCGGCGTCGACGGGTTCACGATCACGCAGTCGAGCTTGTGCTCGGCGATGATCTTGCGGACCTCCTCCTCGGCCAGGAACTTCGAGGTCTTGTAGGCGCCGATCATGTCCTTGAGGGTGACGGGCGTCTCCTCGTCCGCCGGCGTGCCGTCGGGCAGCTTGGCCAGCACCGCGACCGAGCTGGTGTAGACCATGCGCTTGACGCCCGCCTCGGCGGCGGCGAGCACGATGTTGCGCGAGCCCTGGACGTTGGTGTCGATCATCTCCTGCGGCCGCGGCGCCCAGAGCCGATAGTCGGCGGCGACGTGGAACAGCGAATCGCAGCCCTTGGCGGCGCGGTCGAGCGACTTGCGGTCGTTCAGGTCGCCCTCGGCGATCTCGACGTCGAGGCCCGCGAGGTTGCGGCGGTCGTTGCCGGCGCGCGTGAGCACGCGCACTTCATGGCCGCGCTGGAGCAGCAGGCGGGCGACGGCGGAGCCGACGAATCCGGTGGCGCCGGTGACGAGCGATTTCATGGTCGTACTGTGGCTGTCCCGAGTATACCTGCGTGTGTAGATAGCCTGCCCGTGATATAGAAGCCAGCGATGCACGCAGCGGCGGGCGATCGATTGCACCTATCGGCATGCTGAAGGGGACGACCTACGCCGCACTGGCGCTCGGGCTGCTGGCCGCGCTCGTCATGGTGCTGTGGCAGGGCTTCGGCGTCGTGGCTCATACCGTGGCGCTGGTCGGCTGGTGGTTCCCGTCGCTGGTGCTGTGGTACGTGCTGCCGGCATTCGCCATGGGCGCGAGCTGGAGCATGGTGTTTCCACCGGGCGTCGGGCCGTCGCTGGCGGCGCTCACCTACATCAACTACCTCGGCTCCTCGGTCAACGCCCTCTTGCCGGTCGGCGCGGTCGGGGGCGAGGTGGTCAAGGCGCTGATGGTCGTCCGCCGCGGCGTCGCCGGCGCGATGGCGGGCGCGGCGGTGGTCACCGACAAGGCGGCCCAGGCGGCAAGCCAGCTCGCCTTCGGCCTGATGGGCGTCGGCGCGCTGATCTACCTCGAGGCGCATCGCGACCTGGTCACCGGCCTCCTGGGCGCGACCGTGTTCTTCTGCTTCCTGCTCGGCGCCTTCTTCTGGTTCCAGCGCGAGGGCATGTTCAGCCGCCTGGCGCGCGGCCTGGAGCGCATGACGCGCGGCCGGCTGTGGTGGAACGTGGTGGGCAGCGCCGCCGAGCTCGACGGCGCGCTGGACCAGATCTACCGACATCGGATGCGCATCACCGCCGCCTGCTCGTGGCGCCTGGTGGCGCGCCTGCTCTTCGTCGTCGAGACCTGGGCGATCGCGCAGTGGATGGGCCACCCGATCGGCTGGGTCGAGGCGCTGATGATCGAGAGCCTCACCCAGACCGTGCGCGGCATGGCTTTCGTGGTGCCGAGCGGCCTCGGCGCGCAGGAGGGCGCGTTCCTGCTCCTGGCCGGCGCGGCCGGCCTGCCGCCCGAGGTGGCGCTGGCGATCTCGCTGGTCAAGCGCGGGCGCGAGATCGTCGCCGGCGCCCCGGCGCTGCTCGCCCTGCAGTGGGGCGCCGGGAAGGGGCTGCTCGCGGCGCGCCGGGGCGGCTGAGCCTTCGCGGTTGCAGCATGTTGGCTCTGGACATTCCCCAGGTCTCGCGCAATAAGGCCCCTTCCGGCGGGCCTCCGGGTGTCGCCAAACTGTAACAAATGCAGCGATCCCAGGAGTTCCGATGAAGGCCGTCATGCTCGCCGCCGGCATTGGCAACCGTTTGTCCAAGGACCGGCCGGAGCCGCCGAAGGTGTTGCTGCGCTTCGCCGGCAAGACGCTGCTGGAGCGCCATCTCGAACACCTGAAGCGCTGCGGCGCCAGCGAGCTGGTGGTCGGCGTGGGCTACGAGGCCGAGATGATCCACGCCGAGATCAGGCGCCTGGGCGCCGAGGGCTTCGTGCGCACTGTTCACAACCCGCGCTTCCGCGACGGCAGCGGCATCACGCTCGCCAGCCTTGGCGACGAGTTCGCCTGCGGCCGCGACGTGCTGCTGATGGACGGCGACGTGCTCTACGACGAGCGGATTTTGAAGCGCCTGGTCGACACCAGGCACCGGAACTGCCTGCTGCTCGACCGCGACTTCGAGCCGGGCGACGAACCGGTGAAGATCTGCGTGCGCGGCGGCGAGATGGTGGATTTCCACAAGAAGGTCTCCGGCAGTTTCGACCTGATGGGCGAATCGGTCGGCTTCTTCCGCTTCGCGCCCGATGTCGCCGCCGAGATCCTGAAGCGCTGCCGCTTCCATATCGACAACAACGAGCCGGCGCTGTGGTACGAGGAATCGATCCGCGACGTGCTGCTGGCCCGGCCCGCGGGTACGTTCGGCTATGAAGACGTGACCGGACTGGCTTGGATTGAAATCGATTTTCCCGATGACGTGCAGCGCGCGGAACGCGAGATACTGCCGCACGTTGAGGGTGTCCGCGTCTAATTTATGCCATCTTCCCGTGGTTGCGTCTTGGCGGGGGATGTCGGGTTGCCGTATACGGAAATCGGGCGTTTGCGCGTTGAATCCGCGACGTCCATCCGCGTGCCGCAACCCTGGGCGCGGACCGGTCCCCAAAGGCCCGGCGACGCGACCGCCGCCGAACCAACTTGAGGAGGTATCTCGTGATCCGTCACACGCTCGCCGCCATCGCCGTCCTGGCTACAGCGATCGCGGCCGCGCCCGTCGGGGCGCAGACCGTGCTCACCTATACCGGCACGATCGGTGACAGCACGCGGATGGGCACCCAGACCTTCACCATCGCCGCCGGCAACAAGCCGGACAGCTACCTGGTGCAGGGCAAGGTCGACCTCGACTTCAAGCTCAAAGTCCTGGTGATCAACTACCACGTCATCAACAAGTCGACCTATTCCGAGGCCTGGGAGGGCGGCAAGCTCATCAGCTTCAAGGGCCAGACCCAGGACCGCGACGACAACTACGTGATCGAGTATGCCGGCGGCAGCGTGTCGGCCACGAAGAACAAGGACAAGCCGAACGTGAAGCAGGTCCCGCCCGACGTGGCGCCGGCCAGCTTCTGGCTCGAGAGCTGGTTCATGAAGATGCCGCGGCCGCAGTACATCAGCACGAACAGCGGCAAGGTGAAGGCCGCGAAGGCGCCGAAGCTCGAAGGCCAGCAGCAGGTTTCCTACAAGGGCCAGCAGGTGAAGGTGAACTACTACACCATGGACTTCGACGGCGATAAGTACGAGTTCTGGTACTTCGCCGACACCGGCCTGCTGTACAAGCGCGCCGAGCCCAGCGAGGGCGGCAAGGTCGTCTTCACGCTGCAGTAGGCCGGACCGGGCATCGGCCCGGCCGACCTTCCACACAATCTTCGCCGCTCCATGCCGATTGTCCGGTACGGGGCGGCGATTGCGTCTGTGGCCTGCGGAAATAATCTTTAAGAGCAGGACGTTAAGGGCGGGCGCCACGGACCGGGAGAGGCTTGGTGCGTTGAAGCCACAGCAGACCTGTCCCGCAGCCCTGGGTTGTTGGCGATGCACAAAAAAACTGGTACCTTCGCCGCGGCTCTAGTATGAAGGGCCGGAACTGGGCGCTAAGCCCTTGACCCAAGTATGGTTTTTGGTCGGAAGGACCCGGTAATGGCGGACGGCGCGAAGCCTGCCCTGAAGGTCGTCCTGGCGCAGCCGCGAGGCTTCTGCGCCGGCGTCGAGCGGGCGATCGAGATCGTCGAGCGGGCGCTCGAGATCTACGGCCCGCCGGTCTATGTCCGCCACGAGATCGTGCACAACAAGCGCGTGGTCGAGACGCTGCGCGCCAAGGGCGCCAAGTTCGTCGAGGAGCTGGACGAGATTCCCGACGGCGGCGTCACCGTGTTCAGCGCCCATGGCGTGTCGGAGAAGGTCGAGGGCGAGGCGCAGCTGCGCGACCTGCCGGTGATCGACGCGACCTGCCCGCTGGTGTCGAAGGTCCACAAGGAAGGCCAGCGCTACGCCGAGAAGGGCTACGAGGTCGTGCTGATCGGCCATGACGGGCATCCCGAGGTCGAAGGGACGATGGGGCGCATTCCGGGCGGCTGCCGCCTGGTGTCGACGGCCGAGGACGTCGCCAACCTGGCCGTCAAGGACCCGAAGAAGCTCGCCTACATTACCCAGACGACGCTAAGCGTGGACGACACGCGCGAGGTGATCGAGGCCCTGAAGAAGCGCTTCCCCGAGATCATCGGCCCCGACGTGAAGGACATCTGCTACGCGACGCAGAACCGCCAGGCGGCGGTGCGCGAGCTGGCGGCCGAGGTCGACCTGCTGCTGGTGGTCGGCGCGCGCAACAGCTCGAATTCGAACCGCCTGCGCGAGATCGGCGACGAGATGGGTGTGCCCAGCTACCTGATCGACGACGCGACGATGCTGAACCCGGCCTGGCTCGGCAGCGCGAAGTCGGTCGGCATTTCCGCCGGCGCCTCGGCGCCGGAGGAGCTGGTGCGCGAGGTGATCGCGAAGCTGGGCGAGATCGGCGCGATCACCGTCGAGAAGATGAACGGCGTCGAAGAGAACATTCAGTTCAAGCTGCCGCGGGTGCTGGTCGAGGCAGCGGAATAATCCAACAGCGACGAGGGAAGCGGCGCGTTCCGAGCGAATGGCAACGCGCGGCGCCAGGGTTGTGAGAAAGGGATAGACGTGGGCGTACCTCTTATTGCGCAGGTTCGGATCGGGGCTTACCTGATGAAGCAGCGGCTGATGGGCCGCACGCGCTTCCCGCTGGTGCTGATGCTGGAGCCGCTGTTCCGCTGCAACCTCGCCTGCGCGGGCTGCGGCAAGATCGACTACCCCGACGAGATCCTGAACAAGCGCCTGTCGCTGCAGGAATGCCTCGACGCGGTCGACGAGTGCGGCGCGCCCGCGGTCGCGATCCCGGGCGGCGAGCCGCTGCTCCACAAGGAGATCGGCGAGATCGTCAAGGGCATCGTCGCGCGCAAGAAGTTCGTTAGCTTGTGCACCAATGCGCTGCTGCTCGAGAAGAAGCTGCACCTGTTCACGCCGAGCCCGTACTTGACCTTCTCCGTCCACCTGGACGGAGACAAGGGCCAGCACGACAAGTCGGTGTGCCAGGAAGGCGTCTACGAGAAGGCCGTCGCCGCGATCAAGCTGGCGAAGTCCAAGGGCTTCCAGGTCGGCATCAACTCGACGCTGTTCGACGGCACCGACGCCAAGCGCATCGCCGACTTCTTCACCTACGTGACGGAAGAGCTGAAGATCGACGGCATCACCGTCTCGCCGGGCTACGCCTACGAGCGCGCGCCCGACCAGCAGCACTTCCTGAACCGGCGCAAGACCAACAACCTGTTCCGCGACATCTTCCGCCGCAACACCGGCAAGAAGTGGGTGTTCAGCAACTCGCCGCTGTTCCTCGACTTCCTGGCCGGCAACCAGCAGTACCAGTGCGCGCCCTGGGGCATGCCGGCGCGCAACGTGTTCGGCTGGCAGCGTCCCTGCTACCTGCTGGGCGAGGGCTATGCCTCGTCCTTCAAGGAGCTGATGGAAACTACCGAGTGGGACAGCTACGGCACCGGTAAGTACCAGAAGTGCTCGGACTGCATGGTCCACTGCGGCTACGAGGCGACGGCGGCGATGGACGCGGTGAAGAACCCGCTGAAGATGCTGAAGCTGGCGCTCAAGGGCTTCAAGACCGAGGGCGACATGGTGCCCGACGTCGACCTGTCCAAGGCGCGCCCGGCCGAGTACGTCTTCGACAAGAACGTGCAGAAGTTCATGGCCGAAACCAAGCACGCGCCGAAGGCGTCAGCGAAGGACGGCGGCACTCCGAAGAGCCACGCGGCCTAGGGCGGCGTGCGCCTGGCGGCTGTCCCGCGCGAGGCGGATCAGCGCCGGTACTTCCCATAGCCGCAGCAGCAGCCTGAAGATCACGGCCGCCGGGCGGACCGATCCGTCCGGCGCCATGCCCGCCATCGCCGACCACGGAACGGCGCGGTGCGCCTCGTCGGCGACCACGCGAAGCGCGATGAACGGCACGCCCGTCTCGGCGGCGGCGCGCGCGACCCCGTGGCTTTCCATGTCGACGGCCACCGCCTGCGTGGCGCGGAACAGTTCCGCCTTGGCGTGGGCCGAGACGATCGCCGTGTCGCTGCCGACGATCGGCGCGATCACGCAGCGGACCTCGCCGCGCATCGCGTCGGCCAGCTTCTCGCGCCAGTCGCGCGCGGTCTCGGCGCGGTAGGGAATTTCGCCGGGCGTCACCAGGGTCGAGGCGATCACCAGGTCGCCGGTGCGCAGCGCGGGGTCGAGGCCGCCGGCGAGGCCGATGCTGACCAGGAGCTCGGCGCCGTCCCGCGCCATGCGCCGCGCCGCGTCGGCCGCGCGCCCGGCCCCACCGCCTGCAGCGAAGAACTGCGACCGGGGGCTGAACGCGCCCTCGATCGCATCGATCTCCGTCTTCAGTCCGGCAATGAGGCCGAGCCGCGGCATGTTGTCACCGTAACGGCCGCGCGGGCGAGGGCAGGGGCGTCAGATGCCGTAGGGCGTCGTCGACGCGTTGCCGCTCATCAGGTTGCGGTAGCGCGCGAGCGCCCAGAGCGGGAAGTAGTGGCTGTAGCCGTGGTACTTCAGATAGAAGATCCGCGGGAAGCCCACGGCCGTGTACCACTTCTCTTCCCAGTGACCGCCCTCGCGCGGCGCGGTCATGAGGAAGTTGATCCCGCGCGCGACGGCCTCGGAGCGCACCTCGCCGGCGGCTAGCAGCCCCAGCACCGCCCAGGCGGTCTGCGAAGCGGTCGAGGCCTTGGCCGGCATGTTGCGGCGCTCGGTCCAGTAGTTGCCGCAGTCCTCGCCCCAGCCGCCATCCTCGCGCTGGATGCTCTTCAGCCATGCGACGGCCTTCTGGATGTAGGGCTGCGACGGGTCCTCGCCGACGCCGTTCAGCGCGTGCAGCACCGACCAGGTGCCGTAGATGTAGTTGGTGCCCCAGCGGCCGAACCACGAGCCGTCCTGCTCCTGCTCGGACTTCAGGAACTCGACGCCGCGGGCGATCGCGGGATGGGTGCTGGGATAGCCGAGCTGCGCCAGCATGCCGACGCAGCGCGCCGTCACGTCCGAGGTCGGCGGGTCGAGCAGCGCGCCGTGGTCGGCGAACGGGATGTGGTTCAGGTAGTAGTGTGTGTTGTCGGCGTCGAACGCGCCCCAGCCGCCGTTCTTGCTCTGCATGCCGATGACCCACTCGACCGCACGGTCGATGGCCTGGCGGAAGCGCGGCGCGCCGTTGCGGTCCAGGCCCATCACGGCCACCGCGGTATCGTCGACATCGGGGTAGAAGTCGTTGTTGTACTGGAACGCCCAGCCGCCCGGGCGCACCTGCGGCTTGGTCATCGCGTAGTCGCCGACCGTCTTCAGCACCTGCTTGCTGGCGAGCCAGTCGAAGGTCTTGCCCATGACCTCGCCGTCGCGCTCCTCGCCGGCCTCGATCATGGCGTGCGCGATCAGCGCCGTGTCCCAGATCGGCGAGGCGCAGGGCTGCATGTAGGCGGTGTCGCCCGACAGGTCCATGAGCTTCAGGATCGCCTTCTTCGCCGTCACGACGTCCGGGTGATCCTTGGGGTAGCCCAGCACCTTGAAGCAGAGAACGGTGAACACCATCGGCGGGAAGATGGCGCCGATGCCGTCCTCGCCGTTCAGGCGCTCGGTGATGAAGCGCATCGCCGCGTCGATCGCTTTCTTGCGGACGCCCCTCGGGAAGAAGCGCTCGGTCGCGTGCAGCACCTTGTCGAGACCGAGGAAGAACTGGCCCCAGCGCGAACCGGTCGGGTTCACCTGGTAGTTCTTCTCCTGGTCGGGCGGGGTGATGAACAGTTCCTGGATGTCGATGCCGCGTGGATTCTCGGCGCGCGCCTTCAGCGCCATCAGCACCGTCATCGGCACCAGCGTGGTGCGCGACCAGTAGGAGATCTTGGAGATGTGGAACGGGAACCACTTCGGCAGGAGCATCAGCTCCACCGGCATGTTCGGCGCGGCGCGCCACGGCGCCTGGCCGAACAGCGCCAGGTAGAAGCGGGTCAGCACGTTGCACTTGGCCGCGCCGCCATGCGCCAGGATGGCGTTGCGCGCGCGCACCATGTGCGGCGCGTTGATGTCGTCGCCGACGATCTTCAGCGCCCAGTAGGCCTTCACCGTCGCCGAGATATTGAACTCGCCGCCGTAGTAGAGCGGCCAGCCGTCATGCTCCTCGGTCTGGGTCTGCCGAATATAGTCGGCCATGCGCGCTTCGAGCGCGTCGTCGATCTCGCCGAGGAAATGCTCGTAAAGAATGAACTCGGCCGGCATCGTCACGTCGGGCTCGAGGACGTAGACCCAGTGGCCATCGTCCTTCTGCTGACGCTTGAGCCATTCACGTGCCTCGCCGATGACGTCGTCCAGCACACGACGATCCACCTGCGTGGCATCGTTCGCAGCTCGCTGGAAATCCCGCGTCGGCGCGCCGTCCATTTGCTTTTTGACTGGCGACGCTTGCACAGCCTTGCTCCTCTTGCATCGCAACATACGGGGGCGTTCCGGCCTTGTCCACGGCCGGCGCCCCAGTCGCATAACCGACTCAACGCGAATGTTGCAGTTTTACAACAGCCGCCGCGGCGGCATATCCAGAACGAATTGACCCTTCGATCGTTGCGGGCAAGCCGGTATCGGTCCAGTCGCCCGCCAGGAAGAGGTTCCGATAGGGGGTGACTGTGGCAGCTCTGCGGCGTTCTTCGGCCGGGGTCTGCGCGAAGGTCGCCCGCTTCTCCTTGACGATGCGGCAGGTCGGCAGGGCGGCGTCCCGGGGCAGGCGCAGGGTCTGCACGATGTCGGCCCACATCCGGGCCGCGATCGTCGCCTCGTCCAGCTCGGCCAGGGCGTCCGCGGCGCTGACCGTGATCGAGACCACGTCGCCGCGCAGGAACAGCCATTCCGCCGTACCCCCGAGAATCCCGATCAACGGGCTCTGGAAGGGCAGCGACGGCAGGGGGTAGTCGGTGACCCGGAAATGCCCGTTGACGATCGCACGGCTCTCCTGCGGGGTTTGCAGGCCGGGCAGGGCGCGCTGGGCCGAGGCGGGAGGCAGGGCCAGGATCGTGGCACCCGGGGCAGGAACCCGGCGATCGCCAGAGAAATCCAGCGAAACCAGTTTGTTATCGACGATCTCTAAACTGCGCAGTCGAGCTCCTAAAGTCAAACTGGAGCCACGTTCTGTAAGCCATTGAACAGTAGGGTCAATAAAGCTTTCAGACAGGCCATTCCTGGCTACCAGCGGCCGGCAATTGCGACCGCCCTTCAAGACGGTCTCGGCGACCACCGGCCACAGCAGCCGGGCCGTCGCTTCGTCGCAGGCCGTGTTCAGGGCGGCTACCGCCAGGGGGTGCCAGAAGCGCTTGTAGAGGGGGGTGCCGGTATCGAGCCGCTGGTCGATGGTGTCGCCCGGCCCGGCGCTCTT
>JAEULC010000274.1 GCA_016792605.1 Rhodospirillales bacterium | reverse complement strand
CCCGCCATCGAGTTCCCCCGTCACGACGACCGGCTGCGCGGGCTGAAGCACCGCTACGGCTACGCGGCGACCGTGGCGCGCGGCCGCAACAGCGCCGTGCTGCGCTTCGACCGCCGGGACGGCAGCGTGGCGGCACGCGACTTCGGCCCGGGCAAGGAGGTCGGCGAGCCGATCTTCGTGCCGGCAGCGGCGCATGGCGCGGAGACCGAGGGCTGGGTCATGGTCTATGTCTATGACGGCAGCACCGACCGCAGCGACCTGGCGCTGATCGACGCGCGCGACTTCACCGGCGCGCCGGTCGCCACCGTCCACCTGCCCCGCCGCGTGCCCGCCGGGCTGCATGGCAACTGGATGGAGAGCTAGCCCGGGGGCTAACCGCGCAACGCCACGGACTGGGCGAGGTAGCCCGACGGATCGACGCGCACGTCGATCAGCACAGGTCCCTCGCACGCCAACGCGGACCGCAGCGCCGCGCGGTAGTCTTCGACGGTTGCGGCGCTACGGGCCGTCAGGCCGCATCCCCGCGCGATAGCGGCAAAGTCGATGCGCGGCCCGTCGATGCCTTCCTTGGGCAACTGCCGCGCCTGCTGCTTCAGCGCGATCAGCGACAGCGACGCGTCGTTGAAGACCACCACCACGACCCGCGCCTTCTGCTGGGCGGCCGTGGCGAGCTCGCCGAGGCACATCATCAATCCGCCGTCGCCGGTAAACGCGATCACCGGGTCTTCAGGCTTTTCCAGCGCCACGGCGATGGCGGCCGGCAGCGCGAAGCCCATGCTGGCCAGGCCGTTCGAGATCAGCGCCCCGCCCGGCATCGGCGCGTCCCAGAACGCCATGGCCGAGAACATGTGCGCGCCGGCATCGACGGTGACGCGCGCGGCCGGCGGCGCGATGGCCCGCGCCTCCGCGACCACCTGTTCCGGCGTCAGCCCGTCGCCGCTGCCGGGATAGGCGAGGCGCTTGCGCGCGTCCGTGCGCAGCGTCTCCAACTCCGAGCGCTGCCACGTCGACGCGCCGTCGCCGGCGCCGAGCGCTTCCAGCGTGTCGCGCAGCGGCCCGTAGACCCCGACGACCGGCTTCACGTAGTGGACGGGATGCGCGACCTCGGCGAGGTCGAGGACCGGCGCCTTGTAGGGCCAGGGCCGGCCGATCAGCTCGACCGGATCGAGTCCGACGAGCACGATCAGATCGGCCTGGTCGACTGTGGCGCGCTCCACCGCGCCGCCGGTGAAGAGTCCGAGGACGTTGGGCAGTGTGTCGGAGACGATGCCCTTGGCCTTGTAGGTCGGCAACACCGGGCAGCCGAGCCGTGCCACCAGCGCCTCGACGAGCGGTCCGACGCCGGCGGTGCGCGCCTCGAGCCCCAGCAGCACCACAGGCCAGCGCGCCGACGCGATCAGCCGCCGCGCTGCGTCGAGATCGGTCCGGTTCGCCGACACCGGCGACACGTGCGCGTCAGCGCCGGTCGCCACAAGACGTCGCGCGTTCTCGCCCGTCAGCTCGACATGCACCGGCCCCCAGGGCGCGGTCGTCATCAGCGCGATCAGGCGTTCCAACTCGTCCGCGACGTCCTGGCCTTCGAGCCGCGTGCTCGCCTTTGTGATCGGCGCCATCAGCGCGCGCTGGTCGAAGACCTGGTGCGTGTCGAAGCTAGACTGCCGCGCCGTCCACCCGTCGGTGAGCAGCAGCACCGGGGCTCGGTCGAGGCTCGCATGGGCGACACCGTTGGTCGCGCTGGCCGTGCCGGGCCCCTGCGTCGTCATCGCCACGCCGAAGCCGCCAGTGAGTTCCGCCGTCGCCGCGGCCATCAGCACGGCGGCGGTCTCGGTGCGCGCCAGCACGAAGGCGATGCCTTCCTCGGCGAAGGCGCGGATCAGGTCAAGGCAGCTTCCGCCGCCGGGCACGCCGAACACGCGGCGCGCGCTATGGGCCCGGCACGCCGATGCGATGGTCCGGGCAACCGTTCTCTGTTCTGTCACGAAGGAATCCCGCGGCTGGGTTAACGGGATGAACTCTAGCACGGCGCCGGCCGGCATCGCCCTCCCCCCTCTCGTTTGGGAGGGGGCCGCCGGCTGGCCCGGAACTAGCATCCGGGCGAAGATACGTATTAGTCACATGAGCGACTGCCCGGGCTTTTGGGGGTTGCATGGGCTATGAGAAGGCGATCGACCGGTTCTTTGGCGCCGCGCTCCATCCCGAGGATTGGCCGGCCGCGCTGGAGGATATTGCCCAGTCGCTGGGCGCCGACGCCGCCACGCTGGTGGTCGGAAGTTCGACGCGGCCGACCGTCGCCGAAAGCCCCCTGATCAAGCCGATCGTCGCCGAATACTTCCTGCGCGGCGCGCCGCTGGACCCGCGCGAGGCCCGCGTCCGCCCGGGCCTGGGCGAAGGTTTCGTCGACGACTTCGCGCACTTCACCCAGGAAGAGATCGACCACGACCCTTTCTACCAGGAGTTCCTGCGGCCGGTCGGCTTCGGCTGGCACGCGGTGGCCTGCCTGGGCGGCGAGGCGTCGAAGATCGTGCTGAGCCTGAAGCGCCGCGCCAGCCGGGGCGCGTTCGAGCCGCACGAGATCGAGGCCATGGATAAGGTGCTGCCGCATCTGCGCGGCGCGGCCTCTGCCGCGCGCCAGGCCTGGGGCATGGCGCTGGACGACCAGCTGGCGACGACCGCGCGGTTCGGCCATGGCGGCATCTTGCTGAACCAGCGCGGCCGGGCGGTCCGCGTCGGCCCGGGCGTTCCGCTCGGCGACGGGCTGGCGCTCGTGTCCGGCTCGCCCAGGGCGGCCTACCAGAACGACCAGGCGCAGCTCGATCTCGCCATCGCCATCGCCACGGCCACGGCGGCGCCCTCGGACCTGCCCCCGCCGCCGGCCGTGGCGCTGCACCGGCCCTCGGGCAAGCGGCCGCTGGTGGTGCGGGCCCTGCCGCTCGACGGCGCCAAGCGCAGCTTGCTGGCGCCGGCCGTCGCGATGATGATGGTGACCGACCTGGCCGAGGTCCGGCAGCCCCCCGCCGACGTGCTGCGCACGGTGTTCGGGCTGACGCCGAAGGAAACCGAGCTCGCCATCCGCCTCGCCGCCGGCGACACGGTGGAGCAGGCGGCGGAGGCGCTGGAGATCTCCCCGGCGCATGCGCGCCAGCGCCTGAAGGTGCTGTTCGACAAGACCGACACGCGGCGCCAGAGCGAACTCGTCATGATCCTATCGCGATTGGCGTAGCCGGCGCCGCTTCGTTGACGCTTTTCGGTCGCCGCCGGCCCGCACTGTAAAGCAAGCCGACACGGCTTTTACAGAAAGCGTCAAATCCCCAGACACTAACGTCTTGGAGTGTCGGCGTTTTCCTCGCGGCCCTAGTGTCTTTCGATGATCGCCGGCAGGTCGGCCGGCGAAGCGGCAGGCGATGGAGGGGAGCATGCGTGGGTGGACAGCGGCGCTTGGCGCCACGGCGGCGATGACGGTGCTGGCGGCGATGCCGGGCGCGCCCAGGGCGGCAGTCCTGCTCGACGGCGGCTCCGGCGGCGACACGAGCGTCTGCCCCGACGGCGTCCTCAATGTCTGCATCATCGGCTCCGGCGGCACGCGCACCGGCACGGCGGGCGGCGCCAACGTCTTCACCGGCGGCGTGCTGCTGGGCCTCGGCGCCGGCGGCAACGGCACGCTCAATGTCGGCCCCGGCGCCTCGGTCAGCGTCAACACCGATCCGCTCCACCCCGGCTCGGTGGTCGCGGTCGGCACCGAGTCCGGCGCCGTCGGAACGCTCAACGTCAATGGCGGCACGGTGACTGCGCCCTTCGTCGTGGTCACTAATCCCAATTTCAGCAACACCACCGGCACGATGAACGTGACCAATGGCGGCACGGTCAACGTGACCAACAACTCGGGCGTCGGCGGCGTGCCGGCCTTCGGCGTCGCGCGCAGCGCCGGGTCGCAGGCCAGCGTGACGATCGACGGCGCCGGGTCGACGGTCAACGTGACCCAGGGCAACGTCTCGCAGGGCCGCGACGGCACCGGGACGGTGGCGCTGACCAATGGCGGCGCGATGAACGTCAACGGCCGCTACTTCATGGGCGCCGTGCTGCCGACCGGCAGCGCCACGACCACGATGGGATCGGGCACGTCGATCGCCGTCACCGGCGACACGCTGGTCGGCATCGGTCTCAACGGGTCGAGCCTGCCCGACCCGGCGGCGTCGCATGGCACGGCGAACCTGACCGTCGGCGCCGGCGCGACCTTCACCGCCACCGGCGGCATGTATATCGGCGCCGGCGGCACGGTCGGCGGCGGCGGCACGATCGAGGGCAACGTCTTCAACTACGGCGGCACGCTGCTGCCGGGCCAGTCGCCCGGCACGCTGACCATCGACGGCAACCTGACGATGGAAGGCGGCCTGATCCGGATCGAGATCGCCGGCACCGGCCTCGGCCAGTACGACGTGCTGAACGTCCTGGGCATGGCCGACATCGACGGCGCGACCGTCGAGTTCGCGTTCGTCGAGGGTTTCGCGCCGACGACGGGCGATAGCATCGACTTCCTGCAGGTGCAGGGCGCGATCGAGGCGGAGAACGTGACCTTCGCCTATAGCGGCCTCGAGCCCGGCTTCGTGTTCGACGTCGACCAGGAGGGCGGCGTCTTCTCCTTCACGGCGCGCAACGACGGCGTCTACGTGCCCGAGCCGGCCAGCGCCGCGCTCGCGGCGCTGGGCCTGCTCGGCCTCGTCTGGACGCGCCGGCGCAGGGCGGCCTGAGCGCCGACCGGCCGGCGCGCCTACGGGCGCAGGTCGTAGTGGAAGACCTTGGCCATGATCTGCCAGCGGCCGTCGATCAGCACGAAGGTCAGGAGATCGGTGAAGAACTTCTCGCCGATCGAACATTCCACCCGCGCGAAGGCCGTCACCGGCCCGGCGAACTCGATCGACAGGATGCGGTCGTTGCGCTTTTCGCCGCGGCTGGCCGGCGAGGGCCGCTTGTCGACCACGGCGAAGTAGGGCTCCATGTCGAGCCGCAGCAGCGGCTGCTCGGTGGCGCAGGCGTAGAGCGCCTGGGGATGGAACACGCGGCGCAGGATCTTGGTGTCGCTGTGGTAGAGCCCGTCGAAATAGTCCTGCAGCACGCGGGTCATCTGGTCGTAGCGCGGGTCCATGGCGACTCCTGAAGAGCGGGCAGCGAAAAGGCCGCCGGACTCTCGCCCGGCGGCCTCTGGTTGTCGACTAGCGCGACTGGCTTAGATCTGCTGGATCGCCGAGAGCAGCCACTGGCCGCCCTGGGTCCGCAGGAAGGTCCAGGCCTCGGTCGCCTCGACCGGGGTGTGCCGGTCGCCGCTGATCACCTGGCCGTCGCGCTCGACATAGTCGATCGCCGACCAGGTCATGACCGCCGTCGCGTACTGGCGGTTGCCCTCGACCCAGTTGTCGACCACGTCGCCCTTGAGCAGCTCGAGGCGGTCGACCACGTTGCGCTCGCCGCGGCTTTCCGCGTCGGTGCGGTCCTCGGCAAAGTACGAGACCATCTCCGGGGTGGCCAGGCGCTTCAAGGCCGCGAGGTCGCCCTCGCTCCACGCCTTCTGGATCTGCATCAGCGATTCGCCGAACGCGCGGCGGTCGTCCTCGGTGATCTCCGGGCCGGCCTCGACCGTGGCGACGTCGCCGCCACCCATGCCGCCGAACGGCATGCTCCGGGCGTTGCCATTCGCGCCGGCCGCGGCTTCCGCCGGGCGGCCGGCGCCGGTGAAGCGACGGAACAGCGCGAAGCCCAGATAGGCCAGGCCGCCGATCATCGCGAACTGCAGCAGCATGCCGATCATGCCGCCGGCGCCCGAGCCCTCGGCGCCCATCGCGTGGGCCGAGTTGCCGAAGATCATCCCGGCGAGGCCGGCGCCCAGGAACCCGCCCATCAGGCCGGTCATGAACGGGCTGCCGAACATGCCGCCACGGCTGGCCGCGGCCATGCCGGGCTGCGCCATGCCGGGCTGGCCCGTCGGACGCGGCGCGGTGTTGATCATGCCGCCGCCGGGCTGCGCGCCGGGCGAACCGGGCTGCGTGATGCTGCGCTCGATCGGCTTGGCCGGCGTCGACTGGAAGGTCTGGCTGCCGCGGCTGCCCGACGACTTGCCGCCGCCCGCCCGCGCTTCGGCCAGAGCCGGCGCCAGGATCAGGGCGGCGCCGAGCACGGCCGCAAGAATTCCCCGCATGAACATTGGTTTCATCTCCCTATGGGCAGGCATCGGCCGGACACACGTCCGCCTCCGCCAGCTACCGGTGGAATATAGGGTTTGGCCTCCCCCGCACCAAGGCCCGAACGGCCGGCGGTTCATGACAAAGGTTTAATCTCGACGACGATCGCGGGGTGATCGGAAACGCCGGTATCGCAAGCACTTGGCGGGGATACGTACAAACCTCTAGCGACGATCCAGTCGACCGGGCGCCGGCCGGTCGCGGTCGGCATGTCGACCGTGGCGAAGCGGACGCGGTCGCCGGCCAGGAGGTCGCGCATGGCGGGGAGGTCCGGCGTGGCGTTCAGCTCGCCCATCAGCAGCGCCGGCTCGGGAAGCGCGCGGAAGCGCCGGATCACCTCGGCGAGCTGGTCGTCGCGGTCGTAGCCGGAATCGACCTGGGTGACGATGACGTTGAGCGTCGTGCCGGCGAAAGCGGTCTGCGCGGTCAGCGTGTTGCGCTTCGGCGGGGTGCGCGGCGAGGCCACGGGCTCGCGCCGCCATTGCTGGATCGGGCGCCGCGTCAGCAGCGCATTGCCGTAGGAATCGCTGCCCCAGCGCCGCTCGGTCGGTGCGAAGATCGAGGCCGTTCCGGTGACGCGCGCGAGCGTCGAGGCCTGGTCGGGCTGGCCCGAGAACAGGCGCGCGCCGTTGACGCCGTTGAGGCCGACGAGGTCGAGGCCATCGAGGCAGCGGACGATCGACCGGGCGGCCTGCTCGCGGTCCTTCCACCGCCCGCCGCGGACATGGAGCTGGCCGACCCGCAGGCTGGCGGGGACGCCCGCCGCGGGCAGGGCCGGCCCGGTGCCCAGCGCCTCGCCGGCCGAGCGCCGCAGCGCGCCCTGGGCGAAGAGCTCGATCGCGATCATCGCCAGGATCGCCAGGGCCGCGACCGGCCATCCCCGGGTCCGGATCGCGGGACGCGCGGCGAAGCGCCAGGACGGGACCGGCACGGCGGCGAGGAAGGGCAGCAGCGCGATCATGAACCGCGCCTCCTCGCCGGCCTCGGTCAAGGCGGTGACGACCAGGGTTCCCGCGGTCGTCAGGATCAGGACGTTGCCGGGGTCGGCGAGAATCCGCCCGATGTTGTAGGGCCGACGCAGGAATCCCAGGAACAGGATCGCGCTGGCGGCGAACATCCACAACGCCGGGAATTTCACCGTCACCTGGTAGGCGGCGATCGCCGGGCCCTCGGGTACTTCGCCGTGCAGCCGCACCTCGCCGGCGACGACCTGGGCCAGTCGCTCGATCGCATGCACGGCGCTGGCGCCGGGATTGGCCAGGACATGGTCGAGGATCGCCCGCTGTATCCGCCGGCTGTTCTCGCCATGCTCGGGCGTGTTGAAGTTCTCCAACCGGTCGGGAGCGATCTTCGCCGGGGTGGATTCAGGCACCAGCGGCGGCGTCGCCACCATCGGCCAGGCGCGCTGCAGGTTGAAGCCGCCATGGTTGCTCCAGATCACCTGGCCATGGCGGAGGTACTGGTGCAGGTGCCAGCCCCCCGACAGCAACAGCAGCGGCAACAAAAACAGCAACAGGCGACCCCACCGCCCCGGCAACAGGCGCAGCACCGCCGCACCTGCAAAAAGCGGCACAAGCACAATAACAAACGGCCGGGTCAGCTCGGCCAGCGCCAGGGCCGTGCCGGCGACCAGCGCCAGGAACGCCGATGCACCGATATACCGTAGTGCCAGCAGGAAGGTGAGGATCAGGACCGGGTAGACCACGTCGTAGACATTCGGCCCGGCCGGATGGATCAGGGTCGTGGCCCAGAGGAACGGGACCGAGAGCCCGGTCGCGAGCGCCAGCCGGCCATAGCTCGGATAGGTGAAGGCGATCGCCAACGCGTATCCCGCCACCAGGCAGGCGCGATAGAGATGGACCGTGACCCACTCGGTCCCGCCGGCGAGCTGGTGGTTGAGGAACTCGATCGCCGCCAGGACAGGCGGGATGGCGATGCGCAGCCCGGCGAAGAAATCCAGGATCGCGTCCGGACCGGCGAAATCCTCGACCCGGTAGATGTTCATCCAGGCGACGGTGGAAAGCCCCACGGCGTCGCGCACGAGATACGCCCCGAGGGCCGCGACGCCAAGGATCGCGGCAAGCCAGGGCAGGACGGGCGGACGCGCCTCTTCCTTCATGGCGCGCCGTCCTTCATGGTGCGAACGCCAGCTCGACCGCGATGCGCGGGCTCATCGACACGCCGCCCTTGCAGAAGTCCTGCGCCACCTTGCGGACGCCCTTGGCGATGACGTAGCCGCCCTGCACGCCCGCGTCCGGCATCGGCGGCTGGTTGGTGACGACGACGAAGGCGGGATCGTTCACCAGGCTGGCCAGCGCCTCCATGCGGCCGGAAGTGCTGAGATCGGCCAGGAGCACCGCCGGCGACGGCGCGGCGCGGAAGGCGCGCTCGATCGCTGCGACCTGCTCGACCAGGTCGATATTGTCGACCTGGGCCACGATCACCCGAAGGCTGCGCCCGCCGACGACGGCGTCGGCCTCCAGCATCGCACGATGGGAGATGCCGAGCGCGCGCGGCAGGGGCCCGCTCTTCCAGCGGTCGACCGGCACGCGCGTCAGGAGCGCGTTGCCGAATTGCGGCGCCCACCAGCGCCGCTCGGCCGGCGCATCGATCGCAGCGAGGCCGGTCGCCCCGGCCAGCATCGCCGCCTGCGTCTCCTTGAGCCCGAACGGCCCGCCGCCGCGCAGCTCGACGAGGCCGGCCAGGTCGATGCCCTGCAGGCACGCCGCCGTCGCGCGCAGCTCGACGTCGCGGTCGCGCCACGCGCCGCCGCGCACGTTGAACTGCGCCACCCGGATCGTGCCCTTCGTCGCCACGCCCGTCGCCGGTGGGACCACGCGGCCGCCTTCGCGCTCCGCCATCGCCTGCCGCGCGGCGCCGGAAACCAGCAGCTCGATCGTCGCCACCGCCAGCATCGCCGCGGCGATGGCGATGGCCCGCGTGCGCGGCGACCACGGCCGCGGCGCGCCGTCCCGCCGCAGCAGGACCGGCACCGGCGCCAGCGCGATCAGCGGCAGCAGGCCGATCTGGAACCGCGCATCCTCGCCGGACTCGGTGATCGCGATGACCAGGATCGACAGGGCGACGAACGCGATCGCCTGGTTGTCGATGCGCCCGGCCATGTCGCCGGCCCGGCGCGGCGCGGCAAGCATCGCCACGAGGATCGACAGCGCGCCGGCCAGCGCCAGGATGTCGGCATAGCGCACGACGAAATCATAGGCCGGCAGCACCGGATGCTCGACCACGCGATCGTCGATCTGGTGCCCGGCGCCGACGAATACGGCGACTCGCTCGGCCATGTGCCGCGCGCTCTCCAGCGGGGTCGCCAGCACGTAGTCCAGGACCGCGCGGCGCAGGCGCCGGCTGTTCTCGCCATGCTCCGGGGTATTGAGGTTCGGCTGGCGCTCGGCCGCGACCGGCGCGTTGCCCGGCTCGGCGATCAGCGGCGGATACGGCACCATGCGCCAGGCGCGGATCAGGTTGAACCCGGCGTGGTTCGACCAGGCAAGCTGGCCGTGGTTCATCCACTGATGCGCATGCCAGGCGCCGGCGATCAGAAGCACCGGCAGCGCCAACGCCACGAAGCGCGCGCGGTCGCGCAGCGTGAACCAGGCGGCGACCAGAAGCAGCGGCACGAACAGGATCATGAAGGGTCGCGTCAGCTCGGCGAGCGCGAGGAGGAATCCGGCGGCCGCGAGCACCAGATGCGCATGAGGCTGCGCCGGCGCGGCGCCAATCCGCAGCAAGGCGAAATACGCGAGCAGCAGGAAGGGCAGCACGACGTCGTAGACGATCGGCGTCGCCGGGTGGATCAGCACCGTGGCCCAGAGAAAGACGGCGGACAGCGCCGTGGCGACCGCGAGGCGCAGGAGCGATGGCCAGGCCATGGCCATCGCCACCAGGTAGGCGCCGACCAGGCAGAAGCGGTAGAGCCCGACCGTGACCGGCGCCGCCGTGCCGAACTGGCGCTGCGCCAGCACCTCCAGCGCCGCGAGCCAGGGCGAGATCGCCGTTTGCAGCGAAACAAGGAACGGCCACAGCGTGCCCGGCGCGGCAAAGTCGCCCGGCGCGAACATCAGCATCCACCCGATCGCCGGATTGCCGCGCGACGCCGCGGTGACCCAGAGGCCGAAGAGCGCGAAGATGGCCAGGACAGCAAGGAAGGCGGCCTGACGGCGCGCCGTGTCCGCGCCCGCGACCGGCGCATCTGAAGCTGCGGACAGGATCATGCGAAGGCCGTCCCGAAAACCTGCCGGATCATAGGGGCAGGCAACCGTTTTGGGGAGTGCTCTTGACCCGTCAGCGGGTCGATCCTATGGTTACATGTAACCAGTCGAGGATACGATCCATGCCAGGAGCCGGTGCAGCCAAGTCGAATGCCGCGAAGGTTGCGCGACATCGCGCCCGCCTGCGACGACAGGGCCTGCGTCCGGTCCAGCTCTGGGTGCCCGACACGCGCTCCCCGCGCTTCGCTGCCGAGTCGCGGCGTCAGGCGCTTGCCGCCGCCGCCAGCAAGGCCGCGCGGCGTGACATGGACTTTGTCGAGGCGATCTCCGAGTGGCCGGGCTGAGACCGGTCCGGCCATGAAGCGCGGCGAGATCTGGACCGTATCCGGCGGTCCGCACTACGCCGGCAAGCCGCGCCCGGCGGTGATCCTGCAAAGCGACCGCTTCGACGCCACCGACTCGGTCACCGTCTGTCCGCTGACGACCGACGCCATCGACCTGCCGCTGTTCCGCATTCCCGTGACGCCATCGCCGGCCAACGGCCTGCGCAGCGCCAGCCGGATCATGGCGGACAAGGTGACGACGGTGCGGCGGGCCAAGCTGGGCAAGCTGCTAGGCCGCCTGACCGAAACCGAATTGATCAGCCTCGACCGCGCAGTTCTCGTATTTCTGGGCCTGGTCTAGGCCGCCTACCCCAGCCTGACCGCGTCGCCTTCCCGCACCGGCCCCGGCGTCACGACCGCGCAGACCGTGCCCAGGTCGGCGTTGTTGTGGTAGGCGAGCGCGCGCAGCACACCAGGGTCGCGCGGCTGGTCGCCGTGGCGGAGCGTGACGAAGACGCAGCGGCGGCAGGGCTCGACCACGCGCAGCCGCGCCTGTCCCACGGTGAACTCCGCGCCGTTCGGCCAATCGGTCTCGGGAAAGTCGCCCGCATGGCCTTCGAGGTCGACGAGCAGGTTGGGGCGGAAGCGGCGCTCGTCGATCGCCGTCTCCGGAACGCGGCGGCCGAGGGACGCGAGCGACTGGCGCGACAGGAGATGGATGTGCCGGAGTTCGTAGCGCGGCGCGACCGTCGGCGTGCCGGCGCCGAGCCCCGGCGCGGGATGCCGGCGCAGCGCGACGGGAAAGCCGAAATGCGCGGTGAGCACCGTGCCGGCTGAATCGCTTTCCGCCGCGAGCCACGCATCGGAGGCCGCCCCGCCCTCGAGCGCACGAATTTCCACCGCCTCGCCCGCGATGCGCGCGGCGATGCCCGGCGTGCCGTCCCAGTGCGGCTTCTTGCCCGGCCGCGCGATGTCGCCGTCGCGCAGGTCGACCGCGCCATAGACCCGGTCGCCGATCACGCCCTTGGGCCCGATCTCGGCCGCCGCCAGGCGTTCGCCGGCGAACGAGCTGACCGGATAGCGCCAGATCGACTCCAGGCGAGACATCGCGCGACGTTCCTTTCGCAGGTGCGAGAGAAGACCAGCACGTCCGAGACGCAGCGACAACCCCGCAACGCGTGCAGCAGCGCGACGCAGCCATGACCGGCCGGCGCTTTACAAAGCCCATGGCCTCGGCCTTATCTGCGATCCATGCCTTCCCCCGGCATGATCCTTCCGCGGTGAGCCCCCGGCATGAACAATGAGCCGAACGCGGCGGCGCGGCTGCAGCTCGGCCTCGCCTTCGCGGCGCTGGCCTCGCTGTGCTACGGCTCGATTCCCAGTTTCGTGCGCATGGCCTATGCCAGCGGCGCCGACGCGCTGGGCGTCATGTGCCTGCGCTCGTTCTTCACCGCGATCTGGGTCGCCGCCATGGCGCGCTACATGGGCAAGGCGCTGCTGCCGCCGCGCGACCTGCGCTGGACCGGCGTCGGGCTCGGCGTCATCTGGATGGCGGGCGCGTGGAGCTACGTCGTCTCGTTCGGCCGCATCTCGATCGGCCTGGCGGTGACGATCTTCTACCTGTTCCCGCTGATCGTGGCGCTGTTGACCAAGCTGTGGGACCGCGAGCCGATCGCGCCCTATCGCGTGCTGTGCCTGGTGCTGGGATTCGTCGGCATCGCGCTGGCGGTCGGCGCGTCCTACGACCGGATCGACGCGCTGGGCGTCGGCCTTGCCTTCGTCTCGGCCCTCTCGGTTTCCAGCAACATGATGGTCGGCCAGCGGATGATGCGCCGGACCAACCCGCAGGCGGTGCTGTTCATGATGACCGGCACGGCCGCCGTGGGCTTCACCCTGACCGCGCTGGCCATCGGATGCCGCTTCCCGACGACGACGCAGGGCTGGTTCGGCCTTGCGACGGCGACCACGCTGTTCTGCGCCGCGATCACGTTCTTCTACACTGCGATCAGCATGCTGGGCCCGCTGCGCACCGCGATGATGTGCAACCTGGAGCCGGTCGTAGCGGTCATCGTCGCCTACCTGATCCTGGGCGAGGCGCAGGGGCCGGTGCAGATCCTGGGCATCGCGATCGTCATCGGCGCGATCGTCTGGATGCAGGTGGGCGACCGCCGGGCACGCGCGTCGACATGACCGGCGCGATCCTCGGCGGCGGGGCGACGACGGCGGCGCGGATGCGGCTGGGCCTTGCGCTCACCGTGCTCTGTGCCGTGGGCTTCGCGGTGCTGGCCAGCGTGGTACGGCTGATCTATGCCGGCGGCGCCGACGCCGCGACCGTCACGCTGAGCCGCGCCGGCGCCTGCGCCTTCCTGTTCGCCGCGGTGGCCGCGGCGCGCGGCCAGCCCGTCCTGCCGCCGCCGGGCCTGCGGCTGTGGACCGTGGCGATCGGCGTGCTGTGGCTGACCGGCACCTACTCCTATGTCCAGGCGATCGGCCTGATCCCGATCGGGCTGGCGGCGACGATCTTCTATCTCTTTCCCCTGCTCGTGGCGGCGATCGCGGTGGCCTTCGGCGGCGAGCGCCTGTCGGCCCTGCAGGTCGCGGCCCTGGTCGTGGGATTCGCCGGCGTCGCCCTGGCGGTCGGCGTTTCGGGCGGCGCGATCGCGCCGGCGGGCATCGCCTATGCGCTGGCCGCCGCCGTCAGCCTGGCGCTCAACATCAGCCTCAGCGCCCGGGTGATGCGCGGGGCGGGCACGCTGACCGCGGTCTCGGGCATCACCGGGGCCTGGTTCCTGGCCATGCTGGCGCTGCTGCCCTGGACCGGCGCGTCGCTGCCCGCTGGGCCGGAGGGTTGGTCGTGGCTTGCCGTGGGCATGGTCGTGTTCTGCGTCTCCACCGCTTCGTTCTACGCCGCGATCACGCTGATCGGCCCGGTGCGCACCGCGACCATCTGCAACCTCGAGCCGGCCAGCGCCGCGGTCTTCGCCTTCCTGATCCTGGGCGAGAGGCTGGGCCCGGTGCAGGTCGTGGGCATCGTCCTGGTCGTCGGCGCCATTCTCCTTGTCCAATTCGGCGACCGGAAGCCGGGATCCTGACTCTTCCGGTTGAACGGCTCGACGGGCGCCGTGGCGCTTAGACCACAAAATCTTGTAACCGCGCCTTAACTCTTAACAACCTGTGGACAATTCTCCAGGCCTTGTGGCAACGTCGAATTCGTACACGAATCGTGGCGTGAGAATCAGCAAACGGGCGCCGGTTAGGCAGCCCGACCACACCCCGACTCCGTGACGGGTCAAGGACTTAGCCACGCCGCCGGAACCGCCGGACGGCCCAAGGGGGACTGGGGAGCATGCGGATCGAGCGGCGTCTGACGACCGCGGGCAAATCGCCCTATGACGGGATCGAGTTCCGGACCGTCGCGAGTGAAATCCGCAACCCGGACGGCTCGGTGGTGTTCCGCCAGGAGGCCATCGAGGTGCCTTCGGGCTGGAGCCAGGTCGCCTGCGACGTGCTGGCGCAGAAGTATTTCCGCCGCGCCGGCGTGCCCGAGCGCTCGCGCGCCGTGGTGGAGCCCGACGTGCCCACCTGGCTGTCGCGCCGCGTGCCCGAGCCCGGGGCCGCCATGGGCGGCGAGACTTCGGCCAAGCAGGTGTTCGACCGCCTGGCCGGTACCTGGACCTACTGGGGCTGGAAGGCCGGGCATTTCGATTCGGAAGACGACGCGCGGGCCTATTTCGACGAGATGCGGCTGATGATGTGCCGCCAGATGGGCGCGCCGAACTCGCCGCAGTGGTTCAATACCGGGCTGCACTGGGCCTATGGCATCGACGGGCCCGGCCAGGGCCACCACTTCGTCGATTTCCGCTCGGGCGAGGTGCAGGCGTCGAACTCGTCCTACGAACGGCCGCAGCCGCATGCCTGCTTCATCCAGGGCGTCGCCGACGACCTGGTGAACGAGGGCGGGATCATGGACTTGTGGGTGCGCGAAGCGCGCCTGTTCAAGTACGGCTCGGGCACGGGCAGCAATTTCAGCCGCGTGCGCGGCGAGAACGAGCGCCTGTCCGGCGGCGGCAAGTCGTCGGGGCTGATGAGCTTCCTCAAGGTCGGCGACCGCGCCGCCGGGGCGATCAAGTCGGGCGGCACCACGCGCCGCGCCGCCAAGATGGTCGTGGTCGACATCGACCATCCGGATATCGAGCAGTTCATCGACTGGAAGGTGGTCGAGGAGCAGAAGGTGGCCTCGCTGGTCGCCGGCTCGACATTGGCCAAGCGCACGCTCCAGGCCGTGATGAAGGCCTGCCAGGCAAGCGACCTGCCGGACGACGCGCGGTGCGACCCCAAGCGCAATCCCGCGCTGCGCCAGGCGCTGCGCGCCGCGCGCCAGGCCGCCGTGCCGGAGAACTACATCCAGCGCACGCTGCAGCAGGCGAAAAACGGCGACGCGACGTTCGACTTCAAGGTCTACGACACGGACTGGGATTCCGAGGCCTACCTCACCGTCTCCGGCCAGAACTCGAACAACTCGGTGCGCGTGACCAACGCGTTCCTGGATGCCGTCGAGGCCGGGCGCGACTGGACGCTGACGCGCCGCACCGACGGCAAGCCGGCGAAGACCGTGAAGGCCCGCGCGTTGTGGGACAAGATCTGCAGTGCCGCCTGGTCCTGCGCCGATCCCGGCATCCAGTTCGACACGACGATCAACGAGTGGCACACCTGCCCCGCGGGCGGGCGCATCAACGCGTCGAACCCCTGCTCCGAATACATGTTCCTGGACGACACGGCCTGCAACCTGGCGTCCTTGAACCTGCAGGCCTTCCGCCGGCCCAACGATTTCGGCGGCGCCGGCTTCTCGTTCGACACCCAGGGCTTCAGCCATGCCTGCCGGCTGTGGACCCTGACGCTCGAGATCGCGGTGCTGATGGCGCAGTTCCCGTCGCGCCAGATTGCGCTGCTCTCGCACACCTATCGTACGCTGGGCCTGGGCTACGCCAATATCGGCGGCCTGCTGATGGCCAACGGCATCGGCTATGACAGCGACCAGGGCCGCCAGCTCTGCGCGTCGATCACCGCGCTGATGACCGGCGTCGCCTACGCCACCTCGGCCGAGATCGCCAGCGAGGCCGGGGCCTTCCCGGCCTACACCCGCAACGCCGACGCGATGCTGCGCGTGGTGCGCAACCACCGCCGCGCCGCCTATGGCGAGACCAAGGGATACGAGAGCCTGACGGTCGCCCCGGTGCCGCTCGACGCGATGAAGTGCCCGAACCGCGAGATCGTCGAGGCCGCGCGCGCCGCCTGGGACCAGGCGCTGGAGATGGGCCAGGCCTACGGCTTCCGCAACGCCCAGGTCTCGGTGATCGCGCCGACCGGCACGATCGGCCTGGTGATGGACTGCGACACCACCGGCATCGAGCCGGATTTCGCCCTGGTGAAGTTCAAGAAGCTGGCCGGCGGCGGCTATTTCAAGATCATCAACCGCGCCGTGCCCGACGCGCTCGCCACGCTGGGCTACGACGAGGAGGAGATCGCCGAGATCGTCGGCTACGCCGTCGGCCGCGGCACGCTGGCCGACGCGCCGGGCGTAAGTCACGCGCGCTTGCGCGCGCGGGGCTTCACCGAGGACGCGATCCAGAAGGTCGAGTCGGCGCTGCAGAGCGCCTACGACATCAAGTTCGCCTTCAACCGCTGGACGCTGGGCGACGCCTTCTGCACCAAGACGCTGGGCATCCCGGCCGACCGGCTGGAGGACCCCGCTTACGACCTGTTGACCGCTTTGGGCTTCACCCGCGCCGAGATCGACGCCGCCAACATCTACTGCTGCGGCGCCATGACCCTGGAGGGCGCGCCGATCCTGCGGCCGGAGCATCTGGCCGTGTTCGACTGCGCCAATCCTTGCGGCCGGACGGGCAAGCGGGCGCTGTCGGTCGAAAGCCATATCCGCATGATGGCCGCCGCCCAGTCCTTCATCTCGGGCGCTATCTCGAAGACCATCAACATGCCGAACGCGGCCTCGATCGAGGACTGCGCCGAGGCCTATCGCCTGTCCTGGCGCCTCGGCGTCAAGGCGACCGCGCTCTACCGCGACGGCTCGAAGCTGTCGCAGCCCCTGTCCTCGGGCGTGCTGGCCGACGAGCCGGAGGACGCGGCCGAGATCGTCGAGGAAATCGTCGCCAAGCCGGCGCCGCAGCGCGCCCAGGTCGTGGCCGAGAAGATCATCGAGCGCATCGTCGAGCGCGCCCAGGAGCGCCGCCGCCTGCCGCATCGCCGCAAGGGCTACACCCAGAAGGCGATCGTCGGCGGCCACAAAGTTTACCTGCGCACCGGCGAGTACGAGGACGGCAAGCTCGGCGAGATCTTCGTCGACATGCACAAGGAAGGCGCCGCCTTCCGCAGCCTGATGAACAACTTCGCGATCGCGATCTCGATCGGGCTGCAGTACGGCGTGCCGCTGGAAGAGTATGTCGATGCCTTCACCTTCACCCGGTTCGAGCCCTCGGGTGCGGTCCAGGGCAACGACGCGGTGAAGATGGCGACCTCGGTGCTGGACTACATCTTCCGCGAGATCGCGATCTCGTATCTCGGCCGCACCGACCTCGCCCACGCCCAGCCCGAGGACGTGGCGCCGGACAGCGTCGGCCGCGGCGTCGAGGCCGATCGCGGCCCGAACCCCGGCGCGGCGATGGCGGCGAGCGAGGCGGTGCTGAAGCGCGTCACCTCGACCGGCTATGTCCGCAACTCCTTCCTGGTTCTGCGCGGCGGCGTCGAGGCGAGCGCCCCCCAGGCGATAGCGACCGGCACGCACGGCGCGCCGATCCCCGCGGCGCCAATGACCATCACGGCCACGCGCGTCGAGGCGGTCGCGGTCGCGGCCGAGATCACCGACGCGGTCGATGCGCGGCTCGACCGGATCCGCGCCGCGCGGATGAAAGGCTACGAGGGCGATCCCTGCCCCGAATGCGCGAATTTCACGATGGTGCGCAACGGCACGTGTCTGAAGTGCGACACGTGTGGTGGCACCAGCGGATGCAGCTGAGCGCGACAGCGCGCGAACGAGACCAGCGCGACAGCGCGCGACGAGATCGGCGCCAGGTAGGGCGTCGTACGAGATGCGTCGACCGGGGTGATCCCCGGCGGCGCATGTGGCGGCCGCCTCCGATGCACGCGGCCGTCTACTAGCCTGGCATCAGTGCTCCCTGTACCTTGCGCCTCCCGAGGAAACTCGGGGGGCGTCTTTCTT
>JAEULC010000257.1 GCA_016792605.1 Rhodospirillales bacterium | reverse complement strand
CCCGTGACCGTGCTGACCGGCTTCCTCGGCGCCGGCAAGACCACGCTTCTGAACCGCATCCTGACCGAGCCGCACGGCAAGAAATACGCCGTGATCGTCAACGAGTTCGGCGAGCTCGGCATCGACGGCGACCTTGTCGTGGGCGCCGACGAGGAAGTGTTCGAGATGAACAACGGGTGCATCTGCTGCACCGTGCGCGGCGACCTGATCCGCATCATCGCCGGACTGATGAAGCGCAAGGGCAAGTTCGACGCCATCGTGATCGAGACTACGGGCCTGGCCGATCCGGCGCCGGTCGCGCAGACCTTCTTCGTCGACGACGAGGTGAAGGACCGCGCCAAGCTCGACTCCATCGTCACCGTGGTCGACGCCAAGCACCTGCCGCTGCGCCTGAAGGACAGCCGCGAGGCCGAGGAGCAGATCGCGTTCGCCGACGTGATCCTGCTCAACAAGACCGACCTGGTGTCGCCGGCCGAGCTGAAGGAGATCGAGGCGGTGATCCGCCAGATCAACCAGTTCGCGACGATCCACCGGACCAAGGACTGCGCCGTCGACCTGGCGAAGGTGCTGGACCGCGGCGCCTTCGACCTCGACCGGATCCTGAAGGTCGAACCGGACTTCCTCGAGCGCCAGCCCGAGGACCATAACCACGACCATGGACACGATCACGACCATCACGGTCACGATCACCACCACCACGATCATGATCACGACCACGATCACGGTCATGACCACGGGCACGACCACCACGACCATGGTGCGAAGACCGGCGTGCTGCGCCACAATCCCGAGGTGACGAGCGTTTCGCTGCGCCTCGACCAACCCTTGAAGGGCGAGAAGTTCGAGACCTGGATCCGCGAGCTGCTGGCGAAGCAGGGCCAGGACATCCTGCGCTGCAAGGGCATCCTGAACGTCGCCGGCCAGGACAAGCGCTACGTCGTCCACGGCGTCCACATGCAGATCGACGGCAAGGTGACGAGCCCCTGGGGCGACGCCAAGCGCGACAGCCGCATGGTCTTCATCGGCCGCAAGCTCGACGCCGAGGCCTTGAAGAAGGGCTTCGAATCTTGCGTCTAGTGTTCGGCCGATGAGCACCGCGCTGGACGAGGCGACGCGCGCCTGGGACCTGCGCGAACCGGTCGTCGCCCTCGCCTTCGACAAGTCCGGCAAGACGCTGGCCTACGGCCTGGGCGACGGCGGCGTGGCGCTGGTCGACGCACCCAAGAAGGACGCCGCGCCGCACCGCGTCGACGCGCATGACGGCGCCGTGCTGGCGCTTGCCGCCGACGCCGACGAGGCCGCCTTCGTCACCGGCGGCGACGACGGCAAGCTGCTGCGCGTCGCCGCGTCGGGCGAGGTCACGACGCTGCAGCACTGGAAGGGCAAGTGGGTCGAGCACGTGCTGGCGCCGGCCGGCGCGCCGTTCCGCGCCGTCGGCGTCGGCAAGTCGGCGATCCTGCTGCCGCGAAAGGGCGACGCGGCGCCGACCGCGCTGGTGCATCCCTCGACCGTCGGCGGCATCGCGGTCAATCCCAAGGCCAAGCGCATCGCCGTCGCCCACTACAACGGCGTCAGCCTGTGGTGGACGCACGGCAAGGAGCAGAAGCCGAAGGTGCTGGCATGGACCGGCTCGCATATCGGGATCACCTGGAGTCCCGACGGCAACTACATCGTCACCTCGATGCAGGAGAACGCGCTGCATGGCTGGCGCTTGAGCGACAGCCAGGACATGCGCATGTCGGGCTACCCGATGAAGGTGCGCTCGGTCGCCTGGTCGCAGAGCCCGTACTTCCTGGTTACCTCGGGCGCGGAGCGCGTGGTGTGCTGGCCGTTCTCGGGCGCGGGGCCGATGGGCAAGCCGCCGATGGAGCTGGGCTACGCGCGGCCCGCGCCGATCGTCGCCGTCGCGGCGCATCCCCGCGGCGACCTGGTCGCGGCCGGCTATGCCGACGGGGCCCTGGCCCTGGCGCGGATCCAGACCGCCAATGCCGGCTTCGCCAAGCCGCCCGGCGGCGGCCGAGTCAGCGCTCTGGCCTTCAGCCCCGACGGCAACCGGCTCGCCTTCGGCACCGAGGACGGGCTTGCCGGGGTGATTGACCTTCCCTGATCTGGCCTAGAGTCCGGGCATCCGGCCCAGCACGCCCTCGTCGGTCAGGCGCACGTCGAAGGCGGGCTGCACGTCGAGCTGCGCCTGGTTGCCGCTGCGCGCGCGCATGCGCTCGCCGGCATCGACCGGCCGCGGCTTGTTGACCGGCACGCCGGTCTGGTCCAACGCGAAGAGCTGCGCGGGGAAGCGCAGCGCGTTGAAGCGCTCGGTCGGGTGCACCCAGCCCTGGATGCGCCACTGGCCGGCGACGCAGCCCGAGACGACCCAGTAGAACCCGTCGGATGGCAGGGTCAGGCCGTTAGGGACCGGCTGGCCGAAGCCGTCGGCCCGCAGTGCCGCCAGCAGCGCGTCGTAGCGCGCCGGATCGGCGCCCAGCTCCGAGCGGGGATCGCGCGTGCCGAGGAAGATCTCGCTGGGCCGGAAGCCCGAGAGGTTGAGCCGGGTCAGCACGCGGGCGCTGACCAGCGCGGGCTCGCCGGGCACCTGGCGCCGCGCCTCGTAGACCCGCACCTGCTCCTGGTAGACGCCGTTGTAGACGAAGCGCAGCCAGTCGGGCGCGCCCGGCCCGCAGGCCTCGCGCAGTACCTTGCCTTCCAGGTAGCCGAACCAAGTGAAGCCGCGCAGGAGGAAGTTGTCGGCACGCCCAGGCCCTGACGGCAACGCTGCAAGGGCGAGGCCAAGGATGGTCAGAAAGGCGGCGCGGCGGAGCGTCATCGAAGCCTTCTAGCGACGGACCGTGGCGGAACCATGACGCTGCCGGACCGGATTGAGTCCAAAGGAAAAAATGGTTAATTCCGTGAAAGATTAATGGACAGCGAATCGGGTTTTATCTAGACTTCGCGCCGTTTTGCGGGCCGCAGCCCAAAATCTGGTGGAGAGTCATGCGCCAACCTGCCTTGATCCAGACCATCGGCCGCCCGCTTTCGCTCCTTTCCTTTTTCCTTCTCGCGTTCGTCACGGTTGCGACTGCGACGCCCGCGCACGCGGCGAAGAAGCCGGTCTACGCCTCGATCGTGGTCGACGCCAATACCGGCGACGTGCTGCACGCGGTCAACGCCGACACCAAGACCTACCCGGCGTCGACCACCAAGATCATGACCCTCTATCTCCTGTTCGAGGCGATGGAGCGCGGCAAGCTGCGCATGGAGACGCCGCTGCGCGTCAGCGAGCACGCGGCCGCGATGGCGCCGTCGAAGCTGGGCGTTGAGGCTGGGCGCACCGTCATCGTGCGCGACGCGATGCTGGCGCTGGTGACCAAGTCCGCGAACGACATGGCCGTGGTCGTCGCCGAGGCGCTGGCCGGTAGCGAGGATGCCTTCGCGCAGCTCATGACCAGGCGCGCCCGCGCGCTGGGCATGAAGAGCACCACTTTCACCAACGCCTCGGGCCTGCCCGATCCCGACCAGATCACCACCGCGCGCGACCTGGCGGTCCTCGGCATGGCCGTGCTGCGCGACTTCCCGCGCCAGTACCAGGTATTCTCGACGCGCGACTTCGTCTACGAGGGGGCGGTCCACAACAACCACAACAAGCTCCTGGGTCGCGTCGACGGCGTCGACGGCATCAAGACCGGGTTCATCCGCGCCTCCGGCTTCAACCTCGTCGCCTCGGCCGAGCGCAACGGCAAGCGCCTGGTTGCGGTGGTGCTGGGCGGCAACGCGCCGGGCTGGCGCGACACGCACATGGCGCAGCTGCTCGACAAGTCGTTCGACAAGCCGTTCGACCGGCCGACGATGATGGCCTCGCTGCCGCAGAAGCCGGCCGAGCAGGCACAGCAGCCACGCGGCAAGGCGCCGATCGCCAACGCGATCAAGCGCCGCCCCGGCCCGCCCGCGCCGGAGCCGGTCATCGCCACGAGCGAGCCCGAGCCCGCCGCGCCGGTCTATGTCGAGGACCAGAACGGCCAGGAGCCGACCATCGCCGACCTGGTGTCGGACGACGCGGCCGAGGCGATCGCGGCCTCGGGCGACTGGGGCATCCAGGTCGGCGCCTTCAAGATCGTCGAGAACGCGCGCAAGGCGGCCGATGACGCGCGGCGCCAGCTCAACGGCACGCTGGGTGGCGCCAAGCCGGTGGTCGAGGAGATGCGCGGCCGCAACGGCCTCCTCTACCAGGCGCGCGTCGTGGGGATGACCGAGGCCGAGGCCCGCGTCACCTGCCGCGACCTGAAGAAGCGCAAGATCGACTGCCTGGCCGTGCCGCCGGCGATCAACGGCGCCAAGACTCCGCAGCAGGCGGCCCACGCCGCCCGCCGCTTGTAGCGACCTCTCTCACCCGCCGCTTGCAGCGGCCTGGTCAGTAGATCCGGTCGACTGGCAGGCCCAGCGCCATCGCGCCGGCATACTCGGCCTGGGGACCGTCCTGCAGCGGGTGGTAGCGCGCGCCCTGGATGTCGCGGAACCGGCGCTCCAGCCCTGCGGCGCGATAGAATCCGGCGCCGCCCGCCAGCTCCATCGCCTGCTCCACCGCCGCGATCGCGTGGCGCGCAACCAGGGCCCGGCCGGTCATCACCTGGTTGACGGTCGCGGCGGACGGCGCATTCAGGCGCACCGCGTCCAGCATGTAGCCGTGCGCCAATCTGGCCGCGGCCAGCTCTGTTTCCATGGCGCCGGCGCGCTGCACCGCGTGGCGGTCGGGCGTCTTGCGCTTGGCGAGCGCGATCGCCAGGTCGCGGGCGCTCTCGGCGACGCCGAGATAGGCGGCGTAGATCAGCGGGAACGCGATCGTGGCGATGATCTGGAACACGGGATGCCATTCGCCAGCGTTGCGCCGGAACGCGACGCCGGCCTCGGGCACCACGAAGCCGTCGATCAGCACGTCGTGCGAGCCGGTGCCGCGCATGCCGAGCGCGCGCCAGGTTTCGAGCAGCTTGACGTGCGGCGAGGCCATCGGCACGCCGAAATGCAGGACGGTCGGCGGATTGCCTTCTTCCTCCAGGATCGCGCCGGTCATCAGCAGGTCGCCCGAGGGCGCGCCCGAGGTGAAGGCCTTGCGCGCGGTGATGCGATAGCCGCC
>JAEULC010000250.1 GCA_016792605.1 Rhodospirillales bacterium | reverse complement strand
CCGGTCGGCTACGCCATGGCGAACCTGATCGGCGACCAGGTGAAGGGCCATACCCGCGTCTTCACGATCATGAACATCGACGTGCAGGTGCGCCCGGCGACGCTGATGGTCAGCAAGGTGACGGTGCAGGGGCCGAAGGCGGCGAAATACACCAACATCCTGATGGGCACGGTCCAGGCGGCGATGGCCAACGGCGTGCTCGACGCGGTGCGCCAGGGCATCATCCCGAAGGAGCAGGTGAACGACATCGGCATCATCTGCGCCGTGTGGCTGGCGCCGAACATCGTCGACATCGAGGACCTGGATCACCGCAAGCTGTTCGACATCCATCGCGAGGGCATGACCAAGGCGATCCGCAAGGCGATGAACAACGAGCCGTCGATCGACTGGCTGCTCGAGAACCAGGAGAAGATCATCCACAAGTACTTCCAGATGGGTCTCGACAAGCAGATCTGAGGACAAAGAGTCGTGGCGCGGACGGATCCGAACAACCGGGCCCGCTACTGGGCCGATCGGCGGGTCAGGGGGTTGAGCCTCTTGCACGCCGATTTCACGCGCCACGACTATGCTCCGCATCGCCACGAGGCCCTGGTGGTTGCCGTCACCGAACTCGGCGGCGCCGAGTTCACCAGCCGCGGGCGCAGCGACGAGGCGCGCAGCGACGTGCTGATGGTGTTCAATCCCGACGAGCCGCATTCCGGCCGCATGGGCCGCAGCGATCGCTGGCGATACCGGTCGCTCTACCTGGACGCCGAGGCGCTGGCAGGATTGCGCGCGGGCCTGGGCATCGACGCGCTGCCCTATTTCACGCGCAACCTGTTCCTGGATCGCGATCTGGTCGCGGGGTTTCTCGACCTGCATCGCGCGCTCGACCAGGGCGAGGAAGCGGAGGACGCGATGCTCGCCACGTTCGGCATGCTGTTCCGCCGCCATGGCAGCGGCGACCGGCGGGCGTTGGTCGCGCCGCAGGACCGCGCGCTGCTCGACCAGACGGTTGCCCTGATGCGTGACCGGCTGGCCGAGGCCCTGCCGCTCGCCGAGCTTGGGGCCGCGGTCGGGCTGACACCGTTCCAGCTCATCGGCCTCTTCAAGCGCGGGACCGGGCTGACGCCGCATGCCTTCCTGACCCAGCTCCGACTCGACCGGGCGATGGGCCACCTGGCGGCGGGCCGTTCCATCGCCGAGACCGCCCTTCTGGTTGGGTTCTGCGACCAAGCGGCGCTGCAGCGCCATTTCAAGCGCATCTACGGCTTCACGCCGCTGCAGTTCGTCCGGGCGCAATTCTAGACAATACGACCTGGGCGCCGGGACGCATGATCCGGCGAAACGCCGGAGATACAGCCCTTGCGCTATTTCTGCCATGACCATCCCGACGCGCTGACGCTGGAAACGACCGTTCTTGACGCGCGGCCCGGCCTCGTTCGCCTCGCCGAGCATCCCTTCTACCCGGGCGGCGGCGGTCAGTTGCCGGACCGGGGCGTGCTGCGCTGGAACGGTGGCGAGGCGGTCGTCGCCGGTTTCGAGACGATCGACGACGCGACCTGGATTCGCTTGGCCGAACAGGTAGAGATCGCCGGTGCGGTCGAGGCCCTGGTCGATCCCGCCTTCCGCCGGATGATGCGTGCGCTGCACACCGACACGCACATCCTCAACGCCCTGGTCTATCGCGACTTCGACGGGGCGCTGGTCACCAGCGCGCAGATGAACGACGACAACACGGCCCGCCTCGACTTCGACCTGACCCAGACGGATAATGACCGCCTGCGCGCGCTGGAGGCCGAGATCAACGACGTGATCCGCCAGAACCTGCCTGTGACGACGGTGCTGATGCCGCGCATTGAGGCCGAGGCACAGCCCGGCCTGCTGCGCTCGCGTTCGGTAGCACCCCCGCCCAGTGCCGACGGGCTGGTACGCATCGTCGAGATCGCTGGGCTGGACCGCCAGGCCTGCGGCGGCACCCACGCCGCATCGACCGGCGAGTCGCCGCCGATCCGCATCCTGAAGATCGACAACAAGGGCAAGCGCAACCGCCGCATCAAGATCGGGCTGGTGGAAGCGTGACGGAGCGGTTCCGCGACCGCGTCGTCCTCGTCACCGGCGGCACCTCCGGCATCGGCCGCGCGACGGCGCTGGCCTTTGCGAAGGAGGGCGCGGCGGTTGCCGTCGTCGGGCGCGACGCCGCGCGCGGCGACGAGGTGACGCAGGCCTGCGGCGGGGGAGCTGTCTTCCTGCAGGCCGATCTTGCCGATCCCCGTTCCTGCAGCGCAGTCGTCGCACAGGCCGTGGCGAAGCACGGCCGCATCGACATCGCCTTCAACAACGCCGGCTTCCAGGAGCGGCGCGCGCCGCTGCACGAGCAGCCGGACGATGTCTACGACCGGGTCTTCGACACCAACCTGCGCGCGGTCTTCCTGCTGATGAAGGCCGAGATCGCAGCCATGCTGCCGCACGGGCGTGGCGTCATCGTCAACAACGCCTCGGTCAGCGGCGTGCGCAATCCCAATCCAGGCTTGGCGCTCTACTCGGCGTCGAAGGCAGCGGCGATCTCGCTGACGCGCTCGGCCGCCATGGAGTACGCGCCGCAGGGCATCCGCATCAACGCCGTGTCGCCGGGCCGCGTCGAGACGCCGATGATGCTCGCCTCGGGCATCGCCGACATGAGCGCGGTCGCCGCCGGCCTGCCGCTGCGCCGCCTCGGCACGCCGGAGGAAGTGGCCGCGGCGGTGCTGTTCCTGGCCTCGGACGAAGCCTCGTTCGTCGTCGGCCAGAATCTCGGCGTCGACGGTGGATTTCTCAGCTCCTAGCGGGGTTTCGGATTACTTGGGTCGCTGAAGTGCAGCTTCAGCCCGGCGCGCGGCCAGCTGCCCTTCACCAGCGTGCCGCCGCCCGACAGCGTCGCGTAGCAGGTACGCTGGTCCGGTCCGCCGAAGCAGAGATTTGTCGTGTAGCGGTCGCCCGTCATCGTCTGGATCACCGAGGAGCCGTCCGGCGTCATCGAGGTGATCGCGCCCGTGACGAGGGTCGCCACCGAGATGCGGCCGTCGGCCTCGACCTTCAGCGAGTCGAAGCGCTGGAACCCGCCGATGCCCGCGACCAGGGCGCCGCCGTTCTGCGACGGATAGGGCTCCTTCGCGATCTCGCCTGGCCTCACGATGCGGAACTTCCACAGCCTAGCCGTGTCGGTCTCAGCGACATAGAGGAAGTCCTCGTCCGGCGACAGGCCGATGCCGTTCGGCGAGATCAGCGGGAAGGCCACTTCCTTCACGCCCTTGCCGTCGCTGGTCGCGAAGTAGACCGCGCCGCGGTCCCAGATCCGCCCGCGCACCTTGCCCAGGTCGGTGAAG
>JAEULC010000217.1 GCA_016792605.1 Rhodospirillales bacterium | reverse complement strand
GGCAGGTGGCCCTCGGCATATTCCTCGGGCGTCCGCACGTCGAGCAGGTAGAGCGAGCGCCGGTCCTGCTCGGCCTGGAAGTCCGCCAGCCGCGCGTGGTCGATCGTCTGGACCCCGAAGCGCCGGCCGACCCTGGCGGCGACGGCCTGCGCCTTGGCGAGCCCCTCGGGCGAGGGTGCGGGGGCATGCGCCGTCTTGCCGCGCGCAAGCGCCAGGCCGGCGAGATGCCAGCCCATCGTGCCGTTCTTCAGCGCCACCACCTTGTTCGGAATGCCGGCGTTGATCAGCGACTGGGCGCCGATGATGCTGCGCGTGCGGCCGGCGCAGTTCACCACCACGGTGGTCGTCGGGTTCGGCGCCAGGTCGTGGACGCGGTAGACCAGCTCGGCGCCCGGGCAGTCGACGCCGCCCGGAATCGACATGCGGGTGAACTCGTCCATCGGCCTGGAATCCAGGATCACCATGTCCTTGCCCTGGTCGATCCAGGCCTTGAGCTCCTGCGGCTCGATCCTGGGCGTGTCGTAGTGATGCTCGACGAACTCGCCGAAGGCCTTGCTGGGCACGAAGACGCCGGAGAACACCTCGTAGCCCGCCTTCTTCCAGCCCTCGGTGCCGCCGGCCAATAGCGCGATGTTCTTGTAGCCCAGGTCGAACAGGCGGTAGGCGGCGCGATGGGCGAGGTCGCCGCCGTCGCCGTCGACCACGATCACGCGCGCCGTCTTGTGTGGCACCAGCGCGCCCATGCGCGTCTCCAGGTGGCTCATCGGCATCGAGGCGGCGAACAGCAGGTGTTCCTGGCTGAACACGCCCTCCTCGCGCACGTCGAGGATCGCCAGCTCCTCGCCGTCGCCGATCATCGCCTTCAGGTCGGCGGGCGGAATGGCGAGCTGGGCGATGTTCGGGTTGGCGGGGAATACCTTGTAGGTACCGCCGTCGCTCCGCGCAAAATGGATGCGCCCGGGCAGGCGTTCCAGGCTCAGGCCGTAGAGATGCAGGTGCAGCGACGGCTCGCTGCCCAGCACCTCGATGGTGTGGAAGTCGTCGGGCAGGAAGCCGACGGCGTTGCCCTTCTCGACGGTCAGCTCGCCGGTCTTCTCGAGCCGACCTTCGCCCGGAACGTCGCGATTGTCGGTGCGGGTGTAGAACACGTTGTGCTCCCGCCCGAACACGCCCGAGATCACCGCCCAGGTCGTGTGGTTGTGCGGCGGCTGCGCCTTGCCCGGCGATCCGGCCGAGGCATAGAGCGCGAAGCGGTGGTCCGGGTCCTCGGCCAAGCGGTAGATGCGGCCATGCGCCCCCTCGGGCACGCGGAACTGCTGCGGCGGGAACAACTCGGTCCGGCTGGCCAGCGCCGTCAGCAGCGGCTTGAGGCGGTCGAGCGTGGCCGGCGTGACGCCGTAGCGATCCTCGATCGCGCGGACCTCGTCGATAGTCCGGACGACGGCTTCGTGGCGTTGGTCCATGAGCGACATGGGCGGTTCCCCCGGCGGTGCATCAAGCCTGCGAAGTTTGGACCGATTGAGCCGGGCGGTAAAGCCGGCGAAGGCGGTCGCCGGCCCGCCGCTACTCCTTGAGGCGCTCCGCGGCGTCCTGCAGCACCCGGATCGCGTCGGCGCGGCCCTGGGGCGACAGCTTCTTCTGGTCGATGATCAGCAGCAGGCCATCGTTCTCCTGGCGGATGATGCGGCCCTGGATGCCGCCCTCGTCGACAAGGCCGACCACGCGGTGCGTGCGGACCGGCCGGGGAAAGCCCTTGACGGTGATCGTGCCGGTTTCCTCTGCCAGCACGGCGTCCTTGACCAGCGCATAGGTCTCATGCGCGACCAGGATGCCGCCGAGGTCCGCGTGCGACTGCAGCCGTGCCGCCAGGTTCACCTCGTTGCCGATGATCGTGTAGTCGACGCGGGCGTCGCTGCCGAAGTTGCCGACCGTGCAGTAACCGGTGTTGATGCCGATGCGGAGCTGGAACACGTGTTCCTGCCCGCGCTCGCGCCATTCGGCCTGCAGGTCGCGCATGCGCTGCTGCATGGCGATCGCCATCTTGACGCAGGCAATCGCGTCGTCCCGCGCGCCGCGGGTCTCGGGGTCGCCGAAGAACACCATGATGGCGTCGCCGATGAACTTGTCGATCGTGGCGCCGTACTCGAGCGCGATCGCCGACATCTCGCGGAGGTACTGGTTCAGCAGGCTGGTCAGCTCCTCCGATTCCAGCAGGTCGGTGGTTTCGGTGAATCCCGCGATGTCGGAGAAGAAGATCGTCAGCTTCTTGCGTTGCGACGTGACGTCCGCGCTTTTCTCGCCGCTGAAGATCGACTTGTAGAGCTGCGGCGAAAGGTATTTCGCGAGCTTTGCCGACAGCGATTCCAGCGTCCGGTTCTTTTCCGTCACCTGGCGGTTGGCTTCCTCCACCCGCTGCTTGGCTTCGAGCAGGCCCTGCTCGGTGCGCTTGAGCTCGGTGATGTCCGTGATCACGGTCACCGTGCCGCCCGCGGCGACCTTGCGCCGGCCGACGCGGTAGACGCGGCCGTCCGGGAGGCGATCCTCGAACGCCTTGTCGGCCGGGTGGCGCAGGCTTTCCACCCGCCGGGCGACGAGCGCGTCGACGTCCCCCTCGCCGTAGTATCCCTGTTCCGCCAGATGGCGCAGGAACGCCGGGTAGGGCCGTCCTGGCTGCAGCAGCTCCCTGGGCGCGGGGTACATCTCGGCAAAGCGATCGTTGCAGGCGACGATGTTCAGGTTCTCGTCGGTATAGGCGAGAGCGCCAGGCATGTTGTCGAGCGCGACATGGAGCTGCGCCTCCTTGTGCGCCAGGCTCGCCTCGGCCTGCTTGAGCCGGGTGATCTCAGTGATCACCGTCACCGTGCCGCCCTGCGCCGCCCGGCGGCGATTGACCTCGTAGACCCGGCCATCCGGGGTGCGGTCCTCGAACGACCTGCCCGTGGGATTGCGCAGGCTTTCCACCCGGCGGGCGACCAGCGTGTCGACGTCCCCCTCGCCATAGTATCCGTGCTCCGCCAGGTACCGGAGAAAGGCGGGGTAGGGTCGGCCCGGCTGCAGCAGGTCGCGCGGCACCGGGTACATCTCGATGAATCGCTCGTTGCAGATGACGATATCCAGCTTGTCGTCGGTGTAAGCGAGCGCTCCGGCCATGTTGTCCAGCGCGACATGAAGCTGGGCCTCCTTGAGGGCGAGGTCCTGCTCGGCCAGTTTGCGCTCCGTGATGTCGGCATAGGCGAGAACCAGGCCGTCATGGGCGATCGGGGTGTACTGGATGTTGAGGATCCGCCCGGTGGCGAGCGCGTACTCCAGTTCGTGCGGACGGCGCTCCCGGATGCGCCGCAGCCGGGCCTGGGCCTGTTTCTCCGCGTCGCCCGGCCCGTAGTCGCCCCGCCGCGCATTGAACCGGTAGAACTCGATGATGTGGGTCCCCGGCCTGTTCAAGGCGGCGGGGTAGCCCCGCAATGCGCCGAAGGCGCGGTTGCTTGCCCGCAGTTCCAGGTCACGGTCGAAGACGGCGAAGCCGAAGCTCAGCGCGTCGAGTCCGTCGCCGATCAGGTCGTCGGGCCGATGCGGCGTTGCCCGAGCCGTCGCTGGACCGTTGGCGATGCGCTTGGCCATGGCCTGCCCCCGCCTGTCTGCAGAGCGTTAACGGCTGCCGTCCCTGGCGTTGCTGGATCGTCCCCCCGGGGCGGCCACTCTAGCCCAAGTCGGGGGCGGTTGGGCACCGGGGCTGATGCGGGTCGTCGGCGAAACTTCGGCCGCCGCCGAAACATCGCGGATCTCCGGGCCGGTAGGGTGCCGCATCGACGTCGCACCCGGAGACCCGCCATGACCGTGACATGCTGCATCCGCTACACGCTCGACCCGTTCAAGCTCGACCGGTTCGAGGAATATTCGCGCCACTGGCTGACGATCATCCCGGCCTGCGGAGGCGATCTCCTCGGCTATTTCCTGCCGCACGAGGGGACCAACAACATCGCCATCGCGATGATCTCGTTCGACAGCCTGGCCGCCTACGAGGCCTATCGCGCGCGGCTCAAGAGCGATCCCGCGGGCAAGGCCAACTTCGCCATGGCGCAGCAGGAGCGGTTCATCCTCGCCGAGGAGCGGACCTTCCTGCGGCCGGTGGAGGTGTCCACGTGATCGCGGTCATCTTCGAGGTGGCGCCCAAGGAGGGGCACCGCCAAGCCTATCTGGACATCGCCGCGGACCTGCGCCCGCTGCTCGACCGGATCGACGGGTTCCTCTCGATCGAGCGCTTCGAGAGCCTCACGCAGCCCGGCAAGATCCTGTCGCTGTCTTTCTTCCGCGACGAAGCGGCGCTGACGCAGTGGCGCAACCTGGAGCAACACCGCGCCGCCCAGGCCGCGGGCAGGGGCGAGCACTTCGCCGATTACCGCCTGCGCATCGCCCAGGTGATCCGGGACTACGGCATGACCGAACGGGACCAGGCGCCGGCGGATTCGCGGGCGGTCAACGGGTAGCGCTTTCAATTCTGCGCGGACGTTGCTAGCGTGTTACGCAATGGTAGTAATACCTGTCAGGAGTCGGGATGCGCAACGAGCACGAGGCAGGGTGGACTCCGGGGGCAGTCAGTGAAGCCAACGAAGAACTACTCTCCAGAGTTTTAAAGTCGACGGAAGACACCTTCGCGGAGGACAAGTTCCACGCGTCGCTCGCGTTCGTCATTCGCGCCGGAGAGGTTCTGCGGGTGCTCCACATTTATGGCGAGGATAGCGCCGCGGTGCAGGTGCAGATGGTTCGGCTGGCAATGCAGATCGAGCAGGACAAAGCCGATGCGCTGATCCTCGTCGGCGAGTGTTGGAGTGCGCCGGTTGACGAGCTTGGTCGCTACGAACGTCCATCGGAAAGCGATTCCAGAGTTGAACTTCTTTATGTCGATCTTATTCAGGCCAACGGTGCCGTCATACACTGCTACACGTCGATCGAACGGAATGGCGATGACGCTTGGCTTGGCGAATGGTCGATGTCGAGCGATTTCCGTAATTTCTCGCTGACACCGGTGTACATGGGCTGGGGCCATCCTGTGCCGGAGGAATGGCGGACGATGACCTTGAACCTCGTGATGGAAGCCAAGTCCCAGCGCCAATAACGCGGCTCAGCCGCCCGTGACGCTCATGTGCCGCGAGACCGATTTCGGCGCCTGGCGGCGGTCGATGATGAAGTCGTGGCCCTTGGGCTTGCGCGCGATGGCGGCGCGGATCGCGGCTTCGAGCGGTTCGTCGCTTTCGCTGGCGCGCACGGCGGCGCGCAGGTCGGCCGCGTCCTCCTGGCCCAGGCACATGTAGAGCGTGCCGGTGCAGGTCAGCCGCACGCGGTTGCAGCTCTCGCAGAAATTATGCGTCATCGGCGTGATGAAGCCGAGGCGCCCGCCGGTCTCCTTGACCTGGACGTAGCGCGCCGGCCCGCCGGTGCGGTAGTCGATGTCCTCCAGCGTCCAGCGCTTCTTCAACTGCGCGCGGACCATCGAGAGCGGCCAGTACTGGTCGACGCGCTGCTCGCCGATGTCGCCCATCGGCATGACCTCGATGATGGTCAGGTCGTGGCCCTGGTCGCCACACCACTCCACCATGCGGTCGAGCTCGTCGTCGTTGATGCCCTTCAGCGCCACGGCGTTGATCTTCACCTTGAGCCCGGCATCGCTGGCGGCACGGACGCCGTCGAGCACCTGGTCGAGCTTGCCCCAGCGCGTGATCGCCTGGAACTTCGCCGGGTCGAGCGTGTCCAGCGACACGTTGATGCGCCGCACGCCGGCGTCCTTCAGCTCGCCGGCGAATTTAGCGAGCTGGGTGCCGTTGGTGGTGAGCGTCAGTTCGTCGAGCCCGTGGCCCAGCTTCGCACCCAGGCCGCGGATCAGGCTCATCACGTTGCGGCGGACCAGCGGCTCGCCGCCGGTCAGGCGCAGTTTGCGGACGCCGAGGCGGATGAACGTCGCGCAGACCCGCTCCAGCTCCTCCAAGGTCAGCAGCTCGGCCTTGGGCAGGAAGGTCATGTCCTCGGCCATGCAGTAGACGCAGCGCAGGTCGCACCGGTCAGTGACCGAGACGCGCAGGTAGGAGATGGAACGGCCGAAGGGATCGATCACTGGAGGAACCCCGCTATGACATTCTGAATATAAGGGGTGCCGGCGCGGTTTTCGACCCCAATCGGGGTGCGGGATTGGCCTCGGGAAGTTTGGCGCTTTGCAAAGCCGGCTCAAGGCCTTAGCGTCCATGCCCCCGATGTCGCCCAAGCCCAACCCGCCGCAACTGCTGCCCCTGCCGCTCCTGGCCGCCCTGTTCGCGGTCACGGCCTGGGGCCTTACCGCGCCGATCACCAAGGTCGCCGTCACCACGCTCGATCCCCTGGCGGTCGCAGTATTGCGGACGGTGCTGGCGGGGATCGTGACGGTGCCGCTTGCGCTCGTGCTGGGCCTTCGCCTGCCTTCCCGTCGTGAGCACTGGCTGTTTCTCTGCCTGTCGGCCTGTTGTGGCTTCGTGCTGTTCCCGCTGCTGTTCAGCCTGGGGCTGCGCTGGACGACCGCGGCCCGGGGGGTGCTGATCCTCGCCGCCATGCCGGTCCTGACCGGGCTCTACGTCGCCCTGATCGACCGCCGGCGGCCATCGGGGCGGTGGGCGGTCGGGTGCATGCTCGCCCTGGCCGGCGAAGCCCTGCTGATCCTGGCCCGGGGCGGCGGACAGGCAGGCGAGGGGCAGCTTCTGGGCGACGCCCTGGTGGTCCTCTCGGCCCTGGCCGCCTCGTTCGGCTACGTCGCCGGGGGAAAACTGCAGCAGCAGGGTTACTCGCCCTGGGCGACGACCCTCTGGGGCGTCGGCCTGGCCACCCCCTTCGTCGCGCCCATCCTGCTCTTCGTCGGCTTCGACGCCCGGCCGGGCGCCTCGGCGCTACTGGGCTGGGGATCGACGATCTACCTCGCCCTGGTCTCGACCGTGATCGCCTATGTCGCCTGGTACTGGGCGCTGGGGAAGGGCGGGATCGCGCGCATGGCGACGATCCAGTTCCTGCAGCCCGTGACCGGGGTGATCGTGGCCGTGCTCTGGCTCGGCGAGGCGTTTACCGCGACGATGCTGGCCGCCTCGGTCGCGATCGTTGCCGGCGTGGTGATCGTCCAACGCCGATGATCATTCACCCGGCTTGATTCGCCCGACCACGCGCAGGCTCTTCTCGGGATCGGGGCGCAGCACGATCACCTCGCCTTCCACCGGATAGGCGCCGGTCAGGGGGCTGATGATCGAGCCGTGCGAGACCAGGACCAGCGTGCCGGGCCCCGTCCAGGCGCGGATGCGCTTGCGGGTCTCGGCGTTCTGGGCGGGCTCGCGGCTTGAATTTCCGAAGACATTGTTGAGCGCCGGCCAGGGCTCGGCCCTGCCGAAGGCGAGGCGCGCCGTGTCGAGGCAGCGGCACCACTGGCTCGACAGCACCAGGTCGACCTTGACGTTGTTGGCGCGGAACCGCTCGCCGAGCGCGACCGATTCCTGGCGGCCCTGCTCGGTCAGGCCACGCTGGGTGGAGCAGTCCTCGAGCTTGAATCCCGGCGGGTCGCCGGCCTGGCCAGAGGTGCGACCGTGCCGGATCGCGACCACCGCGCCGCCGGACGCGAGTTCGCGCCACGCCGCCGCGCTCTCGTTCGCGCGAGCGGGATTCGCCAGGAGGGCGGCGAGGCCGAGAAGGACTGGGCGGCGGGGCAGCATCGCGCAAGTGTCCGAAACCCGCGCGACGCCGCCAAGCCACGTTGGCGTGAGCGGGAACTACGCGGCGGTCTTGGCCGTCAGCGGCCGCGCGGCACGGAAGCCGGCGACGGCCGAGACGATCTCCGCCGCCTTGCCCTGGGGCAGGACGCGCAGGGGGGCGCGTACCCGGTTCCAGCCCTGGTCGCCCGTGTCGCTGGCCTTCACCGCCTTGAGCGCGGGGACGAAGGGCACCGACAGGACCTTGTCCGTCACCGTGGCGATCGCCTGGATCATGGAATCGCCCTCGGGCGTGCCGGCGCGGTCGATGGCGAAGCGCATCGCCTCGGGCACCAGGTTGGCCATGCCGCAGATCGTGCCGCGGCCGCCGAGCGTCGTGGCCTTCGGCACATGCGCCTCGGCGCCGACCAGGATGCACATCTCAGGGAAGCGCTTCAGGAGTTCGGCGGTGTAGGGCCAGTCGGCCGAGCTGTCCTTGATGCCGGCGACGACACCGGGATAGCGCGCCAGCAGCCGCTCAATCGCGCCGAAGCCGATCTGGACGCCGCTGATCTGCGGGATGTTGTAGAGGTAGAGGCGGAGCCGCTCGTCGCCGGTCTGCTCGACGATTTCGGCGAAGGACGCGTAGACGCCCTCATCGTCCAGGTTCTTGAAGAAGAAGGGCGGCAGGGTCAACACGCCGGCAAGCCCGACCTTGACCGAATGCTTCGCCATGGCGATCGCGTCGCCCAGCGCGGCCGAGCCGTTGCCCAGCACGATCTTCGACGCCGGCACGCCGGCCGCGATCAACGCATCGGTACCCTGGATGCGCTCCTGCGCGGTGAACGAGGTGCCCTCGCCGGTGGTGCCGAACGGCGCCACGCCGTCGACGCCGCGCGCCATCAGGTCCTTGCAGTGCGCGGCGAGCCGGGCGTGGTCGCAGCCCAGCTTCTCGTCCAGCGGCGTCATCACGGCAGTCCACAGGCCGCTGATCGGGGCCGGGCCGGGGGGCGTCGTCTTGGTCATTTCAGCGTTTCTCTCCAGTTGCTTGGCGAGCATGATCGCCCGGATCGGCCTGGGCCGACAAGAAGCGTCTCAGCATGGCCAGCCCGACCGG
>JAEULC010000189.1 GCA_016792605.1 Rhodospirillales bacterium | reverse complement strand
GGACTGCAGCGACTTGATGTAGTCGATCGAGACCTTCGCCTTGAAATGGCCGTAGGGCTCCAGGTTCTCGGGCGCGATGCCGAGCTTCTCCTTCGCCAGGTCCATGATCGGACGCTTCTTCGCCGCCTGGGCGATCTCGATATCCGATTTCGGGCTGCTGTGCTGCGTGCCGGCCATAGACGATTTCCCCTCGCGAATGCGTGTTGTGAGTTAGGCGAGCCGTGTGCCCACGGCCAGCTTGGATGCGGCAGCGAATTCTCCGGCGCCGACCTTCCCGCCATCGGCGGGCTTCACGCGGAGGATCTTGATGCGGCCATCGGCGCAGGCGACGGTGAAGCCGTCGGCCTCGACCGCGACCACCTCGCCCATCTTGCCGGCAATGCCCTTGGGGTCGCGCGCCGGGATCGGCTGCACGTCGAAGACCTGCAGCACCTTGCCGTCCAGCGTCGTCCAGGCGCCCGGCGCCGGGTTGCAGCCGCGGATCAGGGGATCGATCTGGCGCCAGGACTTGGCCCAGTCGATCTTGGCGTTCTCGGCCAGGCAGCGGCCCTCGTAGGTCGCCAGGCTCTCGTCCTGCTTGATACGCGGGGCCTTGCCGGCCTTCACCAGGTCGACCGACTCCAGCATCGCGTCGACGCCCATCGGGAACAGGCGGTCGAAATAGACCGTGCCGAGCGTGTCCTTGGGCCCGATCGGGGTCTTCTTCTGGATCAGCACGTCGCCGGTATCGAGCCCGTTGTCGGGCCAGAAGATCGACAGGCCGGTCTCCTTCTCGCCCAGGATGATCGGCCAGTTGATCGCACTGGCGCCGCGATAGGCCGGCAGCAGCGACGGGTGGTACTGGATCGACCCGTGCGTGGGGATGTTCAGGAACTCCTCGGGCACGAACAGGGTGACGAAGGCCATGACCTGCAGGTCGGGCTTCAAGGCCTTGAACTCGTCCCAGACCTCCTGCTTGCGGTAGGAGGCGGGCTGGTAGACCGGCAGCTTGGCCGCGATCGCCGCTTCCTTCAGCGGGTCGGCCTTCTGCCCCGGCTTTTCCGGCGCGACATAGACGGCGACGACGTTGTCGCCGCGCTTCAGCAACGCCTCCAGCACCGCCTTGCCGAAAGCCTGTTGTCCGTGAACCACGATACGCATGAATGATCGGTCCCTTGAGTGGAAGGACGAAGGGGCGGCCGCCTACTCCGCGGCCGCCTTCTTCGCCATGTCGCCGGTGGCGCCCGAGGCCTTGATCTCGGCGATCTCGGCCGGCGTGAACTTCAGCACCTTGGTCAGGATCTCGTCGGTGTGCTCGCCGAGCAGCGGCGAGCGCGTCACCTCGGTGATGCTGTCCGACAGCTTGATCGGGTTGCCGACGCTCAAGTACTTGCCGCGGGTCGGGTGGTCGACCTCGACGATCGTGCCCGTCTCGCGCAGCGACTTCTCCTCGGCCAGCTCCTCCATCGACAGGATCGGCCCGACCGGGATGTCGACGGCGTTGCACGCCTCCATGACCTCGAACTTGGTCTTGGTCTTGGTCCAGGCCTCGATCGTGTCGAAGATCGCCGACAGCTTGGGCAGGCGCGCGCCCGGCGTCGCGTAGCCCGGGTCGGTCTTCCATTCCGGCTTGCCGATCAGGTCGCAGATCGGTTCCCACACCGGGGCCTGGGTGATGAAGTAGATATAGGCGTTGGGATCGGTCTCCCAGCCCTTGCACTTCAGGATCCAGCCCGGCTGGCCGCCGCCCGAGTCGTTGCCGGCGCGCGGCACGGTCGAGCCGAACGGTATGTTCTGGCCGAACTGGCTGTACTCCTTCAGCGGCCCGTGCTTCAGGCGCTGCTGGTCGCGCAGCTTCACGCGGCAGAGGTTCAGCACGCCGTCCTGCATCGCCGCCAGTACCTTCTGGCCGCGGCCGGTGCGGTTGCGCTGGAACAGCGCCGCGACAATGCCGAGCGCCAAGTGCAGGCCGGTGCCGCTGTCACCGATCTGCGCGCCGGTCACGAGCGGCGGGCCGTCGCGGAAGCCGGTGGTCGAGGCCGAGCCGCCGGCGCACTGCGCGACGTTCTCGTAGACCTTGCAGTCCTCGTAGGGACCCGGGCCGAAGCCCTTGACCGACGCCACGATCATGCGCGGGTTCCAGGAGTTGATGCGCTCCCAGGTCAGCCCCATGCGGTCGAGCGCGCCGGGTGCGAAATTCTCGACCAGCACGTCGCAGGTCTTCACCAGCCGCTCGAGCACGGCCATGCCCTGCTTGCTCTTCGAGTCGAGCGTGATCGAGCGCTTGTTGTGGTTCAGCATCGTGAAGTAGAGGCTGTCGGCGTTAGGCACGTCGCGGAGCTGGCCGCGGGTGATGTCGCCGATGCCCGGGCGCTCGACCTTGATCACGTCGGCGCCGAACCAGGCCAGGAGTTGGGTGCAGGTCGGTCCGGACTGCACATGGGTGAAGTCCAGGATCTTGACGCCGGTCAGCGCCTTGCCGTCGCCGCCCCAGGGCTTCTTCGAGACCGGCGGCAGCGCCGACCCATTGCCGTTGGGCTTCTTCGCCACGATCTTCGGCTTCGCCGCCGCCTTTGTCTTCGGGGCGGGCTTGCGCGCCGGCTTCGCCTTCGCGACCGGCTTCTTCGACTTTGCCTTCGCCTTCACGGGTTTCTTCTTGGCCATTGTCCCTTCCTCCAAGCTCGAACGTCGTGCGGCGCGCCTACTTCTTCTTCAGCGCGCTCTGCGGATTGAGATTGCCGATGCGGCCGCTCTCGCTGCCGGCGGCCGGGTCGATCACCGCGTTGATGAGGGTGGGCTTGCCCGAGTCCATCGCCGCGTTGACCGCGCGCTTCAGCTCGTCCGGCGAGGTCGCGTTGACGCCGACGCCGCCGAAGGCCTCCATCATCTTGTCGTAGCGCGCCCCCTTGACGAACACGGTCGTCGCCGGGTCGGACCCCGCCTTGTTGACGTCGGTGCCGCGATAGATGCCGTCATTGTTGAAGATGACGATGCAGACCGGCAGGTTGTAGCGGCAGATCGTCTCTACCTCCATGCCGCTGAACCCGAAGGCGCTGTCGCCCTCGACCGCGAGTACCGGCTTGCCGGTCTCGACCGCCGCGGCGATCGCCTGGCCCATGCCGATGCCCATGATGCCCCAGGTGCCGACGTCCAGGCGCTTGCGCGGCTTGTACATGTCGATGATGCCGCGGGCGAGATCGAGCGTGTTGGCGCCCTCGTTGACCAGGATCGCGTCCGGCCGCTCGGCGATGATGGAGCGCAGCACGCCCAGCGCGCCGTGGTAGTCCATCGGCACATTGTTGTTCCGGAGGCGCGGCGCCATCTTGGCGACGTTCTCGTCGCGCTTGGTCTTCACCGCGGCGGTCCACTCCGCGGGCGGGGCCGGCCACTTCGCATCCATCCCGTCGAGCAGCGCCTGGACGCAGGAGCCGATATCGCCGACCACCGGGGCCACGATCTCGACGTTGCTGTCCATCTCCTTGGGCTCGATGTCGACCTGGATGAACTTCTTCGGCGCGTCTCCCCAGGTCTTGCCCTTGCCGTGCGACAGGAGCCAGTTGAGCCGCGCCCCGATCAGCATCACGACGTCCGAGTCCTTGAGCACCGTCGAGCGCGCCGCGCCCGCGCATTGCGGATGCGTGTCGGGCAGCAGGCCCTTGGCCATGGACATCGGCAGGAAGGGAACGCCCGACTTCTCGACGAAAGCCTTCACCGCCTCGTCGGCCTGGGCGTAGGCTGCGCCCTTGCCCAGGATGATCAGCGGCTTCTTGGCGCTCTTCAGCACGTCCAGCGCGCGCTTGATCGAGGCCGGCGCGGGGATCTGCGCCGGGGCGGCGTCGATCACCTTCACCAGCGACTTGCGGCCCTTCTCGGCGTCCATCACCTGGCCGAACAGCTTCGCCGGCAGGTCGAGATAGACGCCGCCCGGGCGGCCCGAGACTGCCGAGCGGATCGCGCGCGCGACGCCGATGCCGATATCGGCCGCGTGCAGCACGCGGTAGGCGGCCTTGCACATGGTCTTGGCGACCGCGAGCTGGTCCATCTCCTCGTAGTCGCCCTGCTGCAGGTCGACGACCTCGCGCTCGGACGAGCCGGAGATGAGAATCATCGGGTAGCAGTTGGTCGTGGCGTGCGCGAGCGCGGTCAGGCCGTTCAGGAAGCCCGGCGCGGACACCGTCAGGCAGATGCCCGGCTTCTTGGTCAGGAAGCCGGCGATCGCAGCGGCGTAGCCCGCGTTCTGCTCGTGGCGGAACGACAGCACGCGCAGGCCCTCGGCCTGGGCCATGCGGCCGAAATCCGTGATCGGAATCCCGGGCACGCCATAGATCGTGGTGAGGCCGTTGAGCTTCAGCGCGTCGATGATCAGATGGAAGCCGTCGGTCAGTTCCTGCTCCGCCGCCGCTTCGGGCTGCTTTACTGCTGCTTCGGCCATCGGCCTTCCTCCCGGAGAATTCGTTCCTGCCTAGTCCAGATAGTCGACATGCTTGGCGACGTGCTCGGCCAGGCCGAGCGCGTGCTGGCGCACCAGGTCCTCGGCGCGCTCGGTCTCGCGCGCCTCCAGCGCCTGGATGATGTTCATGTGGTCGTGGATCGAGCGCTCGACGCGGTCTTCCTCGCCGATCGTCTGGCGCCGGATCATGCGCATGTGGGTGAACAGGTTCTCGGCCAGGCGGATGAGCACATGGTTGCCACTCATCTGGATGATCGCCTGGTGGAACTGGATGTTGACCTCGGAATACTCGTCGAGCTTGGCGTGGAGCTTGTCGTCCTCGAAAGTCGTGAACATGCGCCGGAGCGAGGCAATCTCGTCGTCGGTCGCGCGCTCGGTGATCAGCCGCGCCGCCATGCTTTCCAACGCCGCCCAGGCGGTGATCATCTCGATCACCTCGACCTTGGTCTTGCGCACGACATAGATGCCGCGGCGCGGCACCGAGCGCACGAAGCCCTCGCGCTCGAGCTGCGCCATGGCCTCGCGCACCGGAGTGCGGGAGATGCCGAAATCCTGCGCCAGCTGGCGTTCGTCCAGCCGGATATCGGAGCGCGACCGATAGACGTCCATGGACACGATGACGCTCTTCAGCGCCACATAGGCCTTGTCCTTGAACGTCTCCCGACTGTCGATCGGCGGCACGGTCAGACGTGCGTCGTTCATCGGTTCCGCCACCCTCCCCGTATCATCCCCGGATTCAGCCTCGCGGGAATCTGTGGGGTCCTGCCGTCTCTGAGATACATTATTCATTATACCACGCCCTCCAGCGGACACCAGCGCCCGGTAGTTCCGCCCAGCGCCGGGTATCCCCTACTTGCCCATCGCCGGCCGCGGGCCCAGGAGCCGCCCGCGCAGGTTCGACAGCACCGGCCAGAACAGTGCAATCAAGCCGAGCGCCATGATCGTGCTGACCAGCGGATTCGACCAGAACACGCCGACGCTGCCCTGCGACACGAGCAGCGACTGGCGGAACGCCTCCTCCGCCTTGTCGCCGAGCACGATCGCCAGGACCATCGGCGCGAGCGGGTAGTTACACTTCTTCAGCACGTAGCCGATCACGCCGAACACCAGCATCATCACCACGTCGAAGGTGTTGTTGTGCACGGTGTAGGCGCCGATCGCGCAGACCACCAGGATGATCGGCGCGATGATCCCGAAGGGCACGCGCAGGATGGTGGCGAAGATCGGCACCATGGTCAGCACGACCAGCAGTCCGACGATGTTGCCGAGATACATTGAGGCGATCAGGCCCCAGACGAAGTCCCGCTGCTCGACGAACAGCAGCGGTCCGGGCTGCAGGCCCCAGATCATCAGGCCGCCGAGCAGCACGGCGGCAGTCGGCGAGCCGGGCACGCCGAGCGCCAGCATTGGCAGCAGCGCCGAGGTGCCGGCGGCGTGCGCCGCGGTTTCCGGCGCGACCACGCCCTCGATCTCTCCGCTGCCGAACTTGTCGCCGTTCTTCGACGACCGCTTGGCGATGCCGTAGCTCATGAACGAGGCGGGCGTCGCGCCGGCCGGGGTGATCCCCATCCAGCAGCCGATGATGCAGGACCGCACCGACGTCACCCAGTATTTCGGCAGCTCCTTCCAGGTCTGCCAGACGACCTTGGGGTTGATGCCCGCGGCCTTGCCCTTGAAGGCCAGGCCCTCCTCCATGGTCAGCAGGATCTCGCCGATGCCGAACAGGCCGATCACCGCGACCAGGAAGTCGAAGCCGCTGAGCAACTCGGTGAAGCCGAAGGTCAGGCGCAGCCCGCCGGTGATCGGGTCCTGCCCGACCGCGGCCAGCGCGAAGCCGATCATCATCGCCGCGACCGTCTTCGCAGGCGGCTCCTTGCCCATGCCGATGAAGCTGCAGAACGCCAGGAAGAAGACCGAGAATTTCTCCGCCGGCCCGAACTTCAAGGCGAAGCTGGCGACCAGCGGCGCCACCAGGGTGATGACGATGACCGCGAACAGCGCGCCGATGAAGGACGAGGTGAAGGCCGCCGTCAGCGCTTCGCCCGCCTTGCCGCGCTGCGCCATCGGATGGCCGTCGAAGGTGGTGGCCACCGACCAGGGCTCGCCGGGGATGTTGAAGAGGATCGAGGTGATGGCGCCGCCGAACAGCGCGCCCCAGTAGATGCAGGAGAGCAGGATGATCGCCGAGGTCGGCGACATCGAAAAGGTCAGCGGCAGAAGGATGGCCACGCCGTTGGCGCCGCCGAGGCCAGGCAGCACGCCGATCAGCACGCCCAGCACGATACCCACGACCATGTAGAGGAAATTCTGCCAACTCAGGACCACGGAGAAGCCGTGCATCAGGTTGCCGATATCATCCATTGCCGTTCCCCCGCGTCCCTGCGTCTTTTTGCCGATTGTTCTTTTCTAGAGTCCGAGCATGTCT
>JAEULC010000184.1 GCA_016792605.1 Rhodospirillales bacterium | reverse complement strand
TTCGACGTGGTGCTGGTCGAGACGGTCGGCGTCGGCCAGTCCGAGACGGCGGTGGCGGACCTGACCGATTTGTTCCTGCTGCTGCTGCAGCCGCATGGCGGCGACGAGCTGCAGGGCATCAAGCGCGGGGTGATGGAGCTGGCCGACCTGCTGGCGGTCAACAAGGCGGACGGCGAGAACATCGCCGCGGCCGAGCGCGCCGCGGCGGACTACGCCAACGCCATCCGCCTGCTGCGCCCGCCGGCGCCGTGGTGGACGCCCGCCGTGCTGCAATGCTCGGGCCTCACCGGCGCGGGCGTGCCCGCGGTCTGGGACGCGGTCGCGGCGTTCCGCCAGGCGGGCGAGGCATCGGGCGGCATCCAGAAGCGCCGCGCGCTGCAGGCCAAGGCGCGGCTGTGGACCGAAGTCGGCGACGGGCTGATGGCGGCGCTGAAGGCCGACCGCGACGTCGCCGCGCTGATCCCCGGCCTCGAGGTGCAGCTCGACGGCGGAACGATCACGCCGGGCGCGGCCGCGCGCCGGCTGCTGGCGGCGTTCCGGACCTGACCGGTCACAGCACCCTGGGCAGCCACAGCACGAGCTGCGGGAACATCACCAGCAGGACCAGCACCAGCACCTGCAGCACCATGAACTGGACCATGCCGGCATAGATGTCCTTGAGCTCCCAGTCCGGCACGACGCCTTTGAGGAAGTAGGCCGACAGCGCGACGGGCGGCGACAGCCAGGCGGTCTGCAGGCAGACGGCGACCAGGGTCGAAAACCACAGCACGTCGATGCCCATCTTCGTTACCAGCGGCAGCAGGATCGGCACCACGATCAGCACGATCGGCACCCACTCGAGCGGCCAGCCGAGCACGAAGATCACCAGCAGGATCAGGGCCAGCATCATCATCGGCGGGATGTTGAGGCCGAGCAGCATCTCGGCGATCCACGACGCGCTGCCGAGCCGCGAGAACACCGCGCCGAAGAAGTTGGACGCCGCGACCAGCAGCAGGATCATGCAGCTCGTCTCGAGCGTCGCGATCATCGCCCGCTTGAACGCCACGACGGTCATCCGGCGGTAGACCAGGGTCAGCACCAGCACCGCGAAGGCGCCGACCGCGCCGGCATCGGTCGGGGTGGCCAGCCCGGCCATGATCGTGCCGAGCGTCGCCAGGATGACCACGGTCACCGGGATCACGCCGACCAGCAGCTCGCGGATCGCGTACCAGACCGTCGGCGGCCACTGGTCGCGCGGCAGCGCCGGGCCCAGCGCCGGGTCGATCTGGCAGCGGATCAGCGTGTAGGCGCAGTAGGTGCCGGCGAGCAGCAGGCCCGGGATCACCGCGGCGGTGAACAGGTCGGTCGCCGGCACGCCGACCACCGGCCCCATGACGATCAGCATCACGCTGGGGGGGATCAGGATGCCCAGCGTACCGCCCGCGGCGATCGAGCCGGCCGAGAGGCGCACGTCGTAGCCGCTCTTCTTCATCGACGGCGCGGCCATGACGCCGAGCAGCGTCACCGACGAGCCGACGATTCCGGTCGCCGCGGCGAAGATCGTCGCCGTCACCAGCACGGCCAGGTAGAGCGAGCCGCGCAGCCTTGCCAGCAGCAGCTGGATGGCGCGGAACAGACGCTCCATCAATCCCGACTGCTCCAGCAGGTAGCCCATGAACAGGAAGAACGGCACCGACGCCAGCGTCGGGTCGCGCATGACGGAGAAGACCTGCAGCGTCATCAGGTAGAGGACCAGCGGCCCGAGCGCGAGGTAGCCGACCGTCACCGCCACGCCGATCAGCGTGAAGGCGATCGGGAAGCCGATGAAGATGGCAGCGAAGAGGATGAGGAGGCTGAGGAAGCCGACGAGTTCGGTGCTCATCACACGGCCTCGCCCGGCGCGCGCGTCGCCGCGTCCGGGCGCTCGCCAGTCATGCCGGCATGGACGGCGCGGATGAACTGCGCCAGGCCCTGGACCAGCAGCAGCGCGGCGGCGAGCGGGATGACGAACTTGAACGGATAGACGATCGGCATCCACGGGCTGGTGACGACGCGCTCGCCCTGGCCGAAGGACTTGGCGAAGAACTCCCAGCCGACCCACAGCAGCGCGATCAGCCCGGGGAAGAAGAAGACGAGATAGCAGACGGCGTCGGTCCAGCCCTGCCGGCGGACCGACCAGCCGGCGTAGAACGTGTCGGTGCGGATGTGCCCGTCGCGCTTCAGCGTGTAGGCCGAGCCGAGCATGAAGAACGAGCCGTAGAGCATGTAGGTCAGGTCGTAGGCCCAGACCGTCGGCGCGGTGAAGAGGTAGCGGGCGAAGACCTCCCAGACCAGGCTCAGCACCATCGGGACGATCAGCACGGCGGTCAGCCAGCCGGTCCAGGTGCTGATGCGGTCGGCCAGCGCGCAATAGGCGCTGAGCGGTCTTGGCAAGGCCATCGTTCCCCCCGGATCGATTCTGTTGGCGCCGATTCTGGTGGCGCTAAAGAAGCGGGGCGTGCCGTTTTTACCGGCCCGCCCCGCGTTTCTACGTAGCTAGGGTGCTTGGCTTATTTCTTCTGCAGCGCCGCGTTGCCCAGGTTGGAGTAGAGGTCGAGGATCTTGGTCCAGTAGGGCACGACCGTCACCGCGAAGTTGCGCTGCGAGTCGAGCACCTGCTTGAAGAACGGATCCTTGTCCGCGTATTTCGTCAGCACCACCTGGGTGGCGCGGACGAACTCGGGGAAGAAGTCCTTCGGCGTGTCGTGGATCGTGACCTTGAACTCGTCGCGCAGGCGCTTCACCGCCAGCGCGTTCTTGTAGACGTTGTAGCTGTAGGTCTCGGTCATCGACGCCAGCGCCGCGGCGCGCATGATCTCCTGCAGGTCCGGCGCCAGCTTGGCCCAGACCGCCTTGTTGATCAGCACCTCGCCGATGTCGGTCGACTGGTGCAGGCCCTGCAGGTAGTAGTTCTTCCACACGGTCTGCAGGCCGAGGTTCAAGTCGTCGGCCGGCCCGATCCACTCCGCCGCGTCGATCACGCCGCGCTGCGCGGCGGGCACGATCTCGCCGCCGGGCAGCGCCGTCGCCGCGATGCCCATCTCCTTGAAGATCTCGCCGGTGATGCCGGGCGGCGAGCGGTACTTCAGCTTCTTGAAGTCCTCGACGCTCGCGATCGGGTTCTTGAACCAGCCGAGCGGGTCGGGGCCCATCGGCTGCACCATCAAGGGCTCGACATTCACCTTGATGACGTCGCTGTAGAACTTGCGCAGCAGGTCGTAGCCGCCGCCCTCGAGCAGCCAGGCGACGTGGCTCAACTGGTCGAGCCCCACGCCGGCGCCGGCCATCGGGTTGGAGAACAGGCCGGCCGCGGGATGCTTGCCCGACCAGTAATGCGTCCAGGCATAGCCGGCCTCGACCACGCCCTTGTCGACCGCGTCGAGAATCTCGAACGCCGGCACGACGGCGCCGTCCGGCAGCACCTCGATCTTCACGCGGCCGTTCGACATCTTGTCGACGCGCTCGCCGTACTTCTTCAGGAGCTCGAAATAGATGCTCGCCGACGGCACGGCCGTCTGCATGCGGATCTTGGTCTGCTGCGCCTCGGCCGGCCCGATTGCGGGCAAGGCCATCAGCGCCAGCCCCAGACCGAAGACGAGGGACTTCGCCAGCGTAGACTTCATGTTGTTTCCTCCCCTTAGAGGCCCCGACTGTGAGACAAAAACTCTCGTTTTACAAGCCGGCGATTCCGGCCGGCCGTCCGAGAATGCGGGGAGGAGGAGGCAGCGCGAAAGAACGAAGCGTTTGCGCGGCGGACAAGCGCGGTTGCGGGAGGTCCCGGGGCGGAACCCGGGCAGCAAAAAGCCCGCCAGGGTTTCCCCGGGCGGGCTCGCTTGCCGGCGATGCCGGAACGATCAGTGCGCGGCGGCGGCGCGGCGCTCGGCGGCCTTCTCGATCCGGCGCTTGAGCTGGCGGGCCTCGTCGCTGAGCTTGGCGTCCGACACGCTCATCAGCCAAGCGTCGATGCCGCCGTTGATCTCGATCGTCTTGATGCCGCGCGTGGTCAGGCGCAGGCGGACGGGCAGGTTGAGCGCGTCGCTGAGCAGCGTGATCGGCTGCAGGTTCGGCAGGAACCGGCGGCGCGTGCGGCGCTTGGAATGGCTGACATTGTTGCCGGACTGGGGGCCTTTGCCGGAAACGGGGCAACGACGGGCCATGGCTCTAATCCTTAATCCGATAAGCGCTTGAGGCGGAACGCGGGCTTGTAGGCCATCGGGGCTGGCGCGTCAAGCCTGGACATCGACCCGCCGGCGGCGCAATAGCCGTTTGATATCAATGACCTGAATGGTCATGCCGGCGGGACAAAGGCCTGCTGGACCGCCTGGAAGGCCGGCAGCCCCTCCAGGCGGGCCGCATGGGCGGCCAGGGCGGGGTAGTCCGTCACCCGGACCAGGTCGGGATGGGCCTCGCCCACGAAGCGCAGGACGCAGGCCACGGCGATGTCGGCATGGCCGATCCGGTCGCCGAACCAGCAGGGGCCGGGGCGGGCCGCGCGCTCGGCCTCCAGCGCCGCCAGGACCGCCCCGATCTGCGACCGGCAACGCGCGACCCAGACCGGCGAGACGTGGTCGTGCAGGCGCTTCTCGTAGAACAGGCTGACCGCCTTGTCGCCGAGGCCCGTGGCCAGCGCCGCCACCCGGATCGCCCGGTGCCGCGCGGGCTCCGTGGCCGGAAACATCCTGTTATCCACAGGGACCAGCCCGTCCAGGTAGTCCAGAATGGCGTGGCTTTCGCCCAACACCGTGCCGTCGTCCAGCACCAGGGTCGGGACGCGGACCAGCGGGTTCAGCGGCCGGATCCTGTCCGCGTCGCCGAACACCGACCAGGGCCGGTGCTCGAAGGAAAGGCCGTAGAGCGTCAGCGCGATGCCGACGCGGCGGACAAAGGGCGAATCGTACTGGCCGATCAGGATCATCGCGGCGTGCCTCCTGCTGGGAGCGCACCTAATACCGCGAATCTTTCCGGCGAACAGCGGAACGCCCCGCCCGCGTCGTCGTTGAGAGGCATCGGAAGGGCGGGGGCCCTTGGGCTGGCGGCCATTGGCCGCGGAGGTGGGCATGAACAAGCGCACGGCATTCTGGATCGGCGGCATCGCGGTCGTCGCCACGCTAGGCGGCGTCGCGGCCTATGCCGCGTTCACTCCCGACCTGCTCGGTTCAACCGGGCTGACGGCAGCGTCCACCGACCCCGTGCGCCGCACGTCGCGGATCGACGGCGACATGCGCGCAACGTTCGAGCGCCTGGAGAAGTCCGGCGAACGCTCGGCGACGTCGGGGTTGCCGGAAAAAGCACCACTGCCCGAAGCCGCCGCTGCGGTGCCGCCTGCACCGATCGTCGCGATTCCGCCGGCTGCGGGCCCCGTCGTCCTGGCCAGGCCCGCCAAGGGCATGCCCGTGAGCCTGGTGCCCGGACAGCCTCGGGCCACGTCCGGCGAAGCGCCGCGCGTCATGGACCCGCGCATGACCAGGGCGCTCGACCTGCTCGCCGGCAGCGCGCCGCGCGCGAATGTCGCTGCCCTGCCCGAGGCGCCCATGGCGCCGGACCAGCCTGTCGCGTTGCGCCCGCCGGCGGGCGTGGCGGCGATCGCGGACAAGAACGAGTCCGACATGACGGCCGAGGAGTTGAACGCGCGCGAACACCGGCGCATCCGCCAGGCGATCGAGGGCCAAGGACTGGAGCGACGGGCCGGCGGCACGAACTGAC
>JAEULC010000155.1 GCA_016792605.1 Rhodospirillales bacterium | reverse complement strand
CGGGATTGAGCGTGACCTCGAGCCCGCCGGCCGTCGCCGCTTCCTTGAGCGCGGCTTCCGCCTTGTCCCAGATCGCGTCGGTGCCGGCGCGCACCGCGGGCCGGTCGGAGAACTTGACCGAGATGTCGGTGAAGCCCAGATCCCGGTAGATCGAGCGCAACAGGTCGCAGAAGCGCTTGCCCTCCTCGGTGATCTGGTCCTCGGTGACGAAGATATGCGCGTCGTCCTGGGTGAAGGCGCGCACGCGCATCAGGCCGTGCAGCGCGCCCGACGGCTCGTTGCGGTGGCACGAGCCGAACTCGGCCATGCGCAGCGGCAGGTCGCGGTAGGACTTCAGGCCCTGGCGGAAGATCTGCACATGGCAGGGGCAGTTCATCGGCTTGAGCGCCAGGATGCGGTCCTCGGTCTCGGCCGTGAACATCGCCTGGCGGAACTTCTCCCAGTGGCCCGACTGCTCCCATAGCACGCGGTCGACGAGCTGCGGCGTCTTGACCTCGACATAGCCGGCCTGGTCGAGCCGCTTGCGCATGTAGGCCTCGAGCGTGCGCCACAGCTCCCAGCCCTTCGGGTGCCAGAACACGCTGCCGATCGCCTCTTCCTGCTGGTGGAACAGGTCCATCTCGCGGCCGATGCGGCGGTGGTCGCGCTTCTCGGCCTCCTCAAGGCGCGTCAGGTAGGCTTGGAGCTGCTTGTCGTCCGGCCACACCGTGCCGTAGATGCGCTGGAGCTGCGGCTTGTTCTTGTCGCCGCGCCAGTAGGTGCCGCTCAGCTTCATCAGCTTGAACGCCTTGCCGAGCTTGCCGGTCGACGGCAGGTGCGGCCCGGTGCACATGTCCAGCCACTGGCCCTGCCTGTAGACCGAGATCGGCTCGCTGGTCTCCAGCTCGTCGACCCACTCGGCCTTGAAGGTCTCGCCGTGGTCCTGGAAGTACTGCTTGATCCTGGGCCGGTCCCAGATCTCGCGCGTGATCGCCTCGTCGCGGTCGACGATCTCCTTCATCTTCGCCTCGATCCGGGCGAAGTCGTCGATCGAGAACGGCTCCTTGCGCGCGAAGTCGTAGTAGAACCCGTCCTCGGTCGCGGGACCGAAGGTGATCTGCGTGCCGGGGTAGAGCTCCTGCACCGCTTCGGCCAGCACGTGGGCGGCGTCGTGGCGCAGCAGGTCGAGCGCCTCGGGGCTCTTCGCGGTCACGATCGCGACCTTGGCGTCGCGGTCGATCGTGGTCATCAGGTCGACCAGCTTGCCGTCCAACATCATGGCGAGCGCGGCCTTGGCCAGGCCGGCGCCGATCGCGGCCGCGACCTGCTGCCCGGTGACGGGGCCGTCGAAGCGGCGCTCGGACCCGTCGGGCAGGGTGACGGTCACGGGGTTCATGGTCGGTTCTCTCCCAGCAAAAACGCGCCTCGTTTAGCGCATGGGGAGGGCCGCCGCAACCTCAGCGGCCGGCAGGTCGCCCAGCCGGTCGCGCCGCAGCACGGTCACCGAGGGCCCGCGCGGGGCGCACAGCGCCGGGTCGGAGGCCGCCGAGAACAGCACGACCACCGGGCAGCCCGCCGCCGCGATCACGTGCATCGGCCCGGTGTCGTTGCCGACCGCGCCCGCAGCGCCGCGCGCCAGAGCGGCGATCTCGGCGAGGCTGGTCTCGCCGGCCAGCGACCGGCCGCCATTGGCCAGGCCCGCGATCGCCTCGGCCAGGGCCAGCTCGTCGCGGCCGCCGAGCACGACCGGCAGGATCCCCTGGGCCAGCCAAAGGCGGGCCAGCGCCACGTAGTGATCGGCCGGCCAGCGCTTCTCCGGCCGCTTGGCCGACCCGCCGGGCACCAGCAGGGCGTATCGGGCGGGCAGACCGAAGCGGGACAGGTCGGCCTTCAGGAACGACAGGTCCGCCGCCGGCACGTCGGCGATGCCGGCCGCCTGGAGCTGCTCGCGCTGGCGATCGACCGTATGCATCAGGTCGCGGCGCGGATTGGCGTGGGGATGCGAGCAGCCCCTGGCGATGCCCGACCATTCCGGCCCGCTTCCGGGCTTCATCAGCCGAAAGAGCGCCGAGCTGCGGTCGGAGGTCTGCAGGTCATAGACCCGCTGGAAGCCCTCGCCGCGCAGCCAGGAGCGCAGCCCCAGCCAGGCGCCGAACCGCCACCAGGGCAGGCGCTCGGTCGTCGCCACCCTGTCGAACAACCCGCTCGCCTGCGCCATCGCCACATAGGGCGACGTGGTGAGCAGCGTGATCTCGTCCCGCGCGTGATGGCGGCGGATCGCGGCGAACGGCCCCAGCGCCTGGATGAAATCGCCGAGCGCGCCGAGCTTGATGACCAGAATGCGGCTCACGCCGCTACCGGCCTACGCGCAACTCGCCTCACGCCGCGACCTGGCCGCCCGGCCCCGGATCGTTGCCTGCCGGCGCATGGCGCACCGGGTTCTCGGCCAGCACCTCGCGATAGACGTCGAGGGTGCGCGCGCACATCAGGTCCTTCGGAAACGTCTCGCGCACGAACTGCATGGCGCGCGACGCGATCGCCGCGCGCGCCTCGGTGTCGAGGCCGAGGGCCGCGTCGATCGCCTGGGCGAGCTGGCGCGCGTTGCCCGGCTGGATCAGCCAGCCGGTCTCGCCGTCCAGCACCGTCTCGCGCGAGCCGCCGTGGTCGGTGGCGACGATCGGCTTGCCCATGGCCTGGGCTTCCACCGAGACGCGGCCGAACGCTTCCGGATCGGTCGAAGCCGAGACCACGAGGTCGGCCAGCTTGTAGGCCGCCGGCATGTCGTTGCACTGGTCGATGATGTGCACCACCGTTTCCAGCCCGTGGCTCGCGATGCGCTGCTCCAGTTCGCGGCGATAAGCGCCGCGGCCCTGGTCCGATCCTACCAGCAGGCAGCGCAGGTCCTTCCGGCCGCGCTGGGCGATGGCGTCGATCAGCACCGTCTGGCCCTTCCACCGCGTCAGCCGCCCGGGCAGCATCACGACCGGCACGCCGTCGGCGAGCCGCCATTCGCGCGCCAGGGTCGCCAGCCGCGTGCCGCTGACCTTCGCCGGGTCGAAGCGGTCGAGGTCGATGCCGCGCGGTATGTGGCGAACCAGCGACGGGCTTGCGTGGTACTCCTTCACCACGTGCTCGGCGATGAACCGTGACGCCGTGATGATGCGGTCGCCGCGCGCCATCACCGAGTTGTACCAGCGCTTGGCCGGGTTGCTGAAATTGTAGGTGCCGTGGAAGGTGGTGACGAAGCGCACCCCCGCGCGCCGCGCGGCGAACAGCGCGCTCCACGCCGGCGCGCGGCTGCGCGCGTGCACGATGTCGACCTTGTGCTGCAGGATCACCTGGTGCAGGCGCTCGATGTTCGCGCGCATCACGAACGGGTTCTTGCTGTCGAGCGGCAGGGCGATGTGGGTGGCGCCGCCGCGTTCGGCCTCGCGCACCATCGGGCCGCCGCTCGACGCGACCAGGCTGCCCCAGCCGGCGGCCGCGATCGCCTGGGCCACGTCGACGGCGCCGCGCTCCGCGCCCCCGGTGACAAGCCCGGGCAACACCTGTAAGACCACCGGCGGCCTCGCCGCCGCATTTGTCGCGAGGTGGTCGGTCACGGGATGGGGCGCTCCGCCGCCCGGAATGGAAGATGCCGCAAGATCAAGAAATGCCTCTGCCGGCGATATTAGCACGCGCCGACGCGCCTTCAATCGCCTACCACTACACCGAAGGCCGTTCGCCGACCATCGCGTTCCTGGGCGGGTTCCGCTCGGACATGACCGGGCAGAAGGCCCTGGCGCTGGAAGCGTTCTCGCGCGCCAGGGGTTTAAGTTTCTTACGCTTCGATTACACCGGCCACGGCCAATCGCAAGGCGATTTCCTGGACGGCACAATCGAGACCTGGCGGCGTGATTCGCTCGACGCCCTCGACCGGCTGACCCAGGGCCCCCTGGTCCTCGTCGGGTCCTCGATGGGCGGCTGGATGATGCTCTTGGCGGCGCTCGCCCGGCGCGAGCGCGTCGCCGGCCTGGTCGGCATCGCCGCCGCGCCGGACTTCACCGAGGAGCTGATGTGGCCGAACATGGCCCCGGCCGTGCGCGCCGCGCTGATGGACAAGGGCGTGATCTACCGGCCCACGGCCTACAGCAACGACCCCTACCCGATCACCCGCGGGCTGATCGAGACCGGGCGCCGGCACAGGCTGCTCGACAGGCCGATCCCGCTCACCTGCCCGGTGCGGCTGGTCCACGGCATGAAGGACCCCGACGTCCCCTGGCAAACCGCGACGCGCCTGGCCGAGAAACTGGAATCGACCGACATCGCCATCACCCTGATCAAGGAGGGCGGCCACCGCCTGTCCGAGCCGGACGAGATCGCCTGCATCGAAGCGGCGGTCGAGGAACTCGTCGCAAAGGTATTGCCATGACCGATCTCCAGGCACTCCGCGTCGGCGCCGAGCAGGTGCTGGCGCAGGCCACGGCGCGTCTCGTCGAAATGCAGGACCGGCCGCTGGTCGCGACCCGCAAGGACCTGCTCGACGTCGTGACCGACGCCGACCTGGCGGCGGAGAAGATCCTGCTCGAAGGCCTTCAAACGCTGACGCCGGGTGCGGCGATCCTGTCGGAGGAGCATGGCGCCAGCGACGGCAGCACGGGCGCGCGCTGGATCATCGACCCGCTGGACGGCACGGTGAACTACGCCAGCGGCCTGCCCTGGTTCTCGGCCACCATCGCCTACCAGGAGGACGGCCGGACGCTGCTCGGGCTGACCCACGCGCCGCTCGGCAATCTCTTCGCCCGCTATGTCCGTGGCGCAACGCCGACGATCAACGACAAGCCGGCGAAGCCCTCGCCGATCGCCTTGCTCGCCGACGCGGTGATCTCGGTCGTGCTGACCGCGCATTTCACCGAGGCCGAGGTCAGGCGCGCCGCCCAGGTCATCGAGCGCCTCGGCCGCCGGTGCCGCGGCGTGCGCATCGTCGTGTCGGGCGCCTACGAAATGTCGCTGGTCGCCTGCGGCAGGCTGACCGGCTTCGTCGGCATCAAGGCCGACATCGTCTCCCATGCCGCCGCGACGCCCCTGGTCCGGGCATCGGGCGGCCGCGTCACGCGGCTCGACGGCAAGGACAGCGACGACGCCGACTTCGAGAAGCTCGCGACCAACGGCCTCATCCACGACGAACTGCTGGCAGCCCTCAAGGGCGCATAGAGGCGGCGTCCGTCGCCGGGCGCACGAACACGAGGCGCTGGTAGAGGAACCCGATCCCGACCAACGCCAGGCCGAGGCCCAGGAAGGACGCGACGCGCCACAGGCCCTGCAAGTCGTCCATGTCGACCAGGAAGACCTTGAGCACCGCCGCCATCACCACCAGCAGGGAGCCGATGCGCAGCGCCTGGCTCTTCTGCCAAAGCCCGCCCGCCAGCAGCACGCCGGCATAGACCAGCCACACGGCGGAGTAGGCGTAGGACTCGGCATCGCTCATCGACCCGGCGGCGAGGTTCGAGCCGCGGAAGGCATGGCGCGTCTCCAGCGTCACCCAGGCGAATCCCAGCACCAGCGCCAGGCCGGCGGCCGCGAACACGAAGCCGCGCGGCTCGATCGGCGCATCCAGGGGAACGCGTGCCACCCGCGCGAAGGCGAGCATCAGCACGGCCGGGGCGAGGTAGGCGAGGAGCAGCAGGTTCAGCACGGGCCAGGCGCCGACCGCGAACACTGGCGAGAAGATCGGATTGTCGACCTGCCACAGCACGATCGCCAGCGCCGCGAGGCCGAACAGCGCGCGCCGCGTCCAGACGACCAGCCGCGCGCCGCGATCCACCGCCTGGGCCAGGCCGATCGCCAGCGCCAGCCAGGCAATCGGGAACAACGCATAGCGCGCCGGGCGCGTCGAGGCTTCGCCGGGCCCGGCATCGATCGCAAGGCGCAGTTCCAGCGCGACCAGCATCGCCGCGAAGCCGAAGCAGAGCGCGCGCAGCCAGGCGTCGAGCCAGTCCGAGGGCGTTCGCGCAAAGTGGCGCCAGGCGAGATAGGTCGCGACCAACGGCAGGCCATAGCCGTAGACCGGCCAGTGCGCGCCCAGCATCGCCGTCCGGGCATAGCCGAACACGTCGGGGTTGAACGCCAGCCGCGCGCA
>JAEULC010000130.1 GCA_016792605.1 Rhodospirillales bacterium | reverse complement strand
TGGGCGTGGCTCCACTGCGCCGTGCCCAGCTCCGGGCTTTCCGCCACGGCACGGGTGAAGTAGGTGGCGAAGACGAAGCTGGTCACGACCGTAGCCACGGCCGAATTGGCCCAGTCGTAGAAGGTCCAGGCGACCAGGGCGCGGGTCGGGGCAGGAGAGGCGGGCGTCATGGCAATGCAGTTTAGGGGATGAAAGGCGGTCGCACCTTCCCTATATCGTCATGGCCGGGCGGGCTCCGGCAAGGCGGACTAGGAAAGGATTGCGATGCTCATCGTCACGACCGGTTCGATCGAGGGGCGGCGGATCGCCCAGTACCACGGCGTCGTCACCGGCTCGGCCATTGTCGGCGCCAATATCCTGCGTGACGTCTTCGCCAAGGTGCGCGACGTGGTCGGCGGCCGGGCCGGCGGCTACGAGAACGCCCTCAACGCGGCGCGCGAGGCGGCGACGGCCGAGCTGGTCGAGGAGGCGCAGAAGCTCGGCGCCGACGCGATCATCGGCTTCTCGCTGGATGTCGAGACGCTGGGCCAGTCGATGCTGATGGTCAGCGTCGTTGGCACGGCGGTGCGCCTTGGCTAGGGGGCGGCTGGGATAGCTAGAGCGTCGCGCCCTCGGCGCGCCGGGCCAGGTTCTGCAGGAAGGTCCACATCGTCGTGGCGGCCAGGAAGGCGGTCATGCCGGCCGTGTCGTGCGCCGGGCTCACCGTGTTGATGTCGAACACGCGCACGTCGAGCGGCTCGAGCATCTCCAGGAACGACAACCCCTCGTCCGACGTGGCGCCGCCCCAGGTCGGCGTGCAGACGCCGGGCGCGGTGGCCGGGTCGTAGAAGTCCATGTCGAAGCACAGATAGACCGGGCGCTTGCCGACGGTCTTCAGCACTTCCCTGGCGACGTCCTTGTAGCCGCGCCGGCGCAGCTCGGGCATCGGGACCAGGCGGTAGTCGAGCTTGCGCGCGTACTCGAACACGCCCGGCACCATGGTCGGCCCGCGCGCCCCGATGTGGAACGAGCGCTTGCGGTCGACCAGATCCTCCTCGGCGACGTGGCGGAAGGTCGTCGCGGTGTTGTAGCCCTCGATCGGGTAGGCGTCGGTATGCGCGTCGATATGGACGACGCAGATGTCCTCGGCATGGCGGGTGAGCGCGCGGACCTGGGGCAGGGTGACGGCGCCGTCGCCGCCCATCGTCACCGCCACCGCGCCACGCGCTAGGATCGCCGCCACGGCCGACTCGATGCGGGCGAAGCTGTCTTCGATCAGGCTCGGCGTCAGCGCCACGTCGCCGGCATCGACTAGGCCCAGCGCCTTAACCACGTCGATATTGGTGCGCGGATCGACCCGGCGCAGGTTCGCAGTCTGCTCGCGGATCGAGCTCGGCCCCAGGCGCGAGCCGATGCGCGTGGCGTGCGTGCCGCAGTCGAACGGCACGCCCAGAACAGCGGCGCGCGACCGGGCGGGCGGCAGGCCCGAGGGGACTCCGAGCCAGGTCGGCGGGTTGGTGAAATTCGGCGGCGGCAGTGGCTTGGGCTTCTTCGCAACCATGGTCAGAGCACCACTTCGATGAGGAACGGGGTCGTGCGCTTCAGGCCGGTCTTGAAGGCGTCGATCAATGCCTCCAGCGTCTCGACGCGCACCGCCTCGACGCCCATGCCGTTGGCAAGCTGGACCCAGTTGAGCGCCGGGTTGTCCAGGCTCAGCATGTCCAGCGCGGTGCGGCCCGGGTTCTGCGCGCCGACGGCGGTCAGCTCGCCCTTCAGGATCTGGTAGGACCGGTTGGCCCAGACCAGCGTCATCACGTTCAGCTTCTCGCGCGCCTGGGTCCACAAGGCCTGCAGCGTGTACATGCCGCTGCCGTCGGCCTCCAGGTTGATGACCTTGCGGTCGGGCGCGGCGACCGCGGCGCCGGTCGCCAGCGGAATGCCGATGCCGATCGAGCCGCCGGTGAGCTGCAGCCAGTCATGCGCCGGCGCGCCGCGCGTCAGGGGGAAGAAGCCGCGCCCGGTCGTGACCGACTCGTCGCAGACGATGGCGCCTTCGGGCAGAAGGGCGCCGAGCACTGCGGCGATGGCCTCGGACTTCATCGCGCCTTTCGGCAGTTCGGGCCGCGACGCCGCCTGGCGCTGGGCGTCCTTGGCCTTGGCGCCCACCGCCTCGGCCAGGGCCGCGAGCGCGCCGGCGATGTCGTCGGCCGGCGTCGCCAGGGTCGAGACCGCGCAGCCCTCGGGCGCCAGTGCGCTGGGCTTGCCGGGATAGGCGAAGAAGGCGACCGGTGCCGTGGTGCCGACGATCACCAAGCGCTTCACGTCCTTGAGCGTGCCCAGCGCCAGGTCGATCGGGTAGGGGATGCGGTCGACCGCCACGCGGCCTGCGCCGCGCGCCATGCGGGCGTTGGAGACCTGGGCAATCAGTTTGCAGCCGGTCTTGGCGGCGATGGCGCCGGCGAGGTCGAGATTCTCCGGCGTCAGCGCGGTGTGGCCGAGCAGCAGCATCGTGCCCGCGCCCTCGCGCGCCGCCTTGGCTGCCGCGTCGATGGCGCTGGACGGCACCGGCGTCGGGCGCGCGATGTCGGGCACGACGGCGACCTGGCCGCCCTCGGTCCACGCCGTGTCGGCCGGCAGGATCAGCGTCGCCACGTTGCCCGGCGCGGTGCGGCTGGCGGCGATCGCCTGGGCCGCGTCGCGCCCGACCACCTCGGCCGACGTCGACCGCTTGATCCAGCCCGAGACCGGCCGCGCCAGCCCCTCGGCGTCCGAGGTCAGCGGCGCGTCATAGTGGACATGGTAGGTGGCGTGGTCGCCCACGATGTTGACCATGGGCGAGCGTGCGCGCTTGGCGTTGTGCAGGTTGGCGATCGCGTTGCCCAGGCCAGGCCCGCAATGCAGCAGTGTCGCCGCCGGCTTGCCCGCCATGCGCGCGTAGCCGTCGGCCGCGCCCGCCACGCCACCCTCGAACAGGCACAGCACGCAGCGAATGCCCGGCACGCGGTCCAGCGCCGCGACGAAATGCATCTCCGAGGTGCCGGGATTGGCGAAACACACCTCGACCCCGCCATCGACCAGGGTCTGGACCAGGCTCTCCGCGCCGTTCATGTCTGCTGATACTTTCCGAAGGGGACAGGACAGGCGGCACTGTCGCAAACCGGGCCGGTGGAGTCCACCCGGCCCGGCCTGCTAGCGTGGGACCGAAACATTGGGAGGCGATATTCGATGACGGCGGCGACGAAGCCCGAGGAGATGCTGGAATTCTGGCGCGAAGCGGGCCCGACGAAATGGTTCGCCAAGGATGACGGGTTCGACGCGGCCTGCGTCCGGCGGTTCCGTGCGCTGTGGGAGGAAGGCACGGCGGGCCGGCTCCGCGCATGGGAAGATGCGGCGCAGTCCGCGCTGGCCCTGGTGCTGCTGCTCGACCAGATGCCGCGCAACATGTTCCGCGGCACGGCCCGGGTCTATGCCTCCGACCCGCAGGCCCGCGGCGTCGCCCTGCGCGCGGTCGCGAAGGGTCACGACCGCGCCGCGGAGAAGGACCTGCGGCCGTTCTTCTACCTGCCCTTCTCGCATTCCGAGGACATGGCGGACCAGGAGCGCGCGCTCGCGCTCTACGCGGCGCTGGACGACGCCGAGCAGATGAAATGGGCGCGCCACCACCACGGCATCGTCGCTCGCTTCGGCCGCTTCCCCCACCGCAACGTCATCCTGGGCCGGTCGAGCACGGCGGAGGAGGTCGCGTGGCTGGCCGAGGAGGGGTCGTTCAAGGGGTAGGCGGCACAATAGGCGCGATTATTACTAACAAAGATAAACTATAGATTCATATCGCATCTCAATAATAGCTTAATTGTTCAGCCTCTACCGTTGTTCTGTCGATCGCGTGAACAAGGGAGGCTGCCATGCCGCTCGATGGAGAGAAGCCCCTCTGGGTCGAGATGAACTGGCTGGGCGAGGGAACGGCGCGGATTCCCCATCGCTCGGGCATCTACCGATTCATCGCCCGCGAGCCGTTCGTACTGTCGCTCACGCCGGATGCCGCCGGGCACCGAGAATCCCGGGCGCCGGCGAGCGCCTATGCCTTCGATCGCGCCACCATGGCCGTGCATGTGGGCCAGGGCCATATCGCCTATGTCGGTCGTACTGAGCTCGGCAATGCGCTGTCGCGTCGCCTCGGCCAGTACCGCCGGACCGAAAGCGCCTCGCTCCGCCAGCGGATCTGCGCCCTGCTGTCGCAGGAATCCGCGCATGAGCGGCATCTGGTGCCGCATCCCACCCCGGCGCCGGACGGCAAGTGTCCGTTCCGGCTCACCGACGAGTCCCAGCGCTACCTGTCGCAGCAGATGCGGCGGATGTTCCGGGTCGAGTACCTGGTGACGGCGGAATGCGTCGACGAGGAGGTCCGGGCGATCGCGGAGCATCGGCCGCTGCTGAACTTCCGCCAGCCGCGTGGCATGACCAAGGAGCAGCGCCAGGCGCGCAACGCGATCCAGGCGGTATTCACCGACTACCGCCGCACGCGGTTCTGGGAGCCGTCCCGCGCCCTGTGGCAGGCCAGGCACGCGGGCGTGCGCTTGTAGCGGATCCGCTATCCGCGCCGCCCCGCCAGCAGGATCACGTAGCCCAGGATCAGGAGCCCGCCGCTGAGCAGCGCGAAGGGCAGCGGGCTCGGCCCCTCGGTCACGCCGATCACGACCGAGGCCAGCGCGCCGGCGGCGAGCTGCAGCGCGCCCAGCAGCCCCGCCCCGGCGCCGATGTAGCGCGGATTGGCGTCGAGCGCGGCGGTCATGGCGCTGGGCTGGCTGAGCCCCGAGCCGATGAAGCTCAGCGCGATCGGGCCGAAGACGACCAGCGGATGGCGCACCTCCGCCGCGACCAGCGCGATCAGCAGGACGCCCGCCGTCATCGCGATGGCGCCGCCGACCAGGGTCATGCGGTCGATGCCCCAGCGCTCGCTGAGCCGGCCGGCGAAGAAGTTGCCGGCCATGTAGGAGCAGCCGCTGATCAGGTAGTAGGCGGCGTACTGCGTCGGCCGCTGGTCGAGCAGCGTGATGACCACGTGCGGCGCGCCGGAGACGTAGCTGTAGTAGCTGCCGATCAGGCAGATCGAGTATCCGCCGTAGAAGAAGAAGCGCCTGTTGGCGGCGATCTGGCGGTAGAGCGACAGCATGCGCATCGGCGAGGGCAGCGGCGCGCGATGCGCCAGGGTCTCGCCGGCACGCCACCACACCCAGAGCAGCAGCAGCACGGCCAGCGCCGTCATCAGCGCGAAGCTCCAGCGCCAATGCGCGTTCTCCTCGATCACCCCGCCGATGCCAGGCGCGATCATCGTCGCAACGGCCATCGCCATGGTGATGTAGCCGAGCACGCTGGCCGCCTTGCCGCCGGCATGCAGGTCGCGAATCATCGCCCGGCCGAGCACCATCCCGGCGCAGCCGCCGGCCGCCTGGACCATGCGGCCGAGGAGGAGCTGCTCGATCGTCTGGGCGGCCAGGCACAGGGCGCAGCCGAGGACGAACACCGCCAGCCCGGCCAGCAGCACCGGGCGGCGCCCGAACCGGTCCGAGAACGGGCCGTAGACGAGCTGCCCGACCCCGATCATCACCAGGTAAAGGGTGATGGCGAGCTGCACCATCGCGCCCGAGGTGCCGAAATACGCCGCCAGTCCCGGCATGGAGGGCAGGAAGACGTTGATCGAGAAGGCCGGGATCGCGGTCAGCGCCACCAGCATCGCGGCGGGCGGACCATGGCGGGCGGCGGCGGGCGGTTGCGCGGTCGGATCGGACATGCGGCGGGCAGTCTCCGGCGGGGAGGTCAGCTTGCCGCCGCCCCGCCGATCCGACAATCATCGCCTGCGCACGCCCGACCCGCCAAAATGCCGGCCGCCGCGCGTCGCCGCCGCTCGATGCCATGGGGGGACATCGAATGCCGATCGCCATCCGCCGCGCCACGGACGAGGACAGCGCCGCGATCTCCGCGCTGAACGCCGACGTGCAGGGCCTCCACGCCGAGCGCCTGCCGCAACGCTTCAAGCCGCCGGGGCCTGGCGTGTTCCCGCCCGAAGAGGTGCGGGCGGTGCTGGCCAAGCCGGACCACCATGTGCTGCTGGCCACCGTCGACGGGACGCCGGCGGGGTACATCTATGTCGAGTTGCTGCGCCGGCCCGATGCATCGGCCACCCATGCCCTCGCCATGACCTATATCCACCACATCAGCGTGAGCCCCCGGTACCGGCGCCAGGGCGTCGGCCGGGCGCTGGTCGCGGGGGCCCGGGCGCTGGGCCGCAACCACGGCATCGGGCTCCTGGGCCTCGACGTCTGGTCCTTCAACAAGCCCGCCCGGGCCTTCTTCCGCCGCTGCGGCCTGACGGTCTACAGCGAACGGATGTGGGACCTGGAGGCGAAATAGCCCCGCGGTTCATCCGGCCTTAAGGAAACCCATGGCAGAATGGCCAAGCTGTGTCATTCTCCGGCGGGCTCAGGGTCGCCCAGACGGCTCCAACGCTACGGCCCGACGCCACGCCAGCGAGGTAGCCTTCTTGCCGTCCACGCCCCGTTCCGCCGCCGCCCGCGATCCCTGGATTTCCCTCACCCTCGACTCGATGCACTTGGCGTTCGACGCGCACCAGGTGATCAGCCTGCGGCTGATGCGCTTCGCCGTGCCCGGGTGGCATGGCGAGGAGCTGAGCCGCATGGTGGACGAGAAGATCGACGCCTCGATCGAGGCCGGCTTCGCCGCCCAGCTCGGCATCCTGAACGGCGACAGCGCCAGCGAGCTCGCCAACCGCGTCACCCGCGTCTTCCGCCGCCGCGTCAGCGCCAACAAGCGCCGCCTGACGCGCTGAGCTCCACCCGTCATCGTCCACGAAAAAGCCCCGCCGGTCTCCCGCGCGGGGCTTTTCGTTTCAGGAAGATGCGGGCGGTCAGACGATGCCGACCAGCATCAGCAGCAGCACGGCGGTGATCGGCACGCCCAGAAGCCAAAGAATGATCGGCATGATTGCCTCCTTCGTCTAGCGGCTAGTTGCGGTTGGACTAGTTCCGGTTGTCGTAGCGGATGCCCTCGCGGACTTCCTTCTGGGCGCGCTGGACGTAGCGCAGCGCGTCGCGCTTGTTGCCGCCCTTGTCGTTCGACGCGGCGCGCAGCGAGGCCTCGGCCTGCTCCAGGTGACGCAGGGCGTCGTACATCGCGGGCTGCGGCTCGCCGCGCACGCGGTAGCTGCGATAGTCCTGCGCCTCGGCGGACGGGACGATGGCGACGCCGGCGGCGCCCAGCGCGGCCACCAGGCCGGCAACGGCAAGAATGCGTTTCATGGAACT
>JAEULC010000126.1 GCA_016792605.1 Rhodospirillales bacterium | reverse complement strand
CTACCGCGTCGTGGTCGACTTCGAGCCGGCCGAGGACGGCAAGACCTTCGCCAATATCTGCTACCAGTCGCGCTGATCCCCGGGCTGCCGATCGGGCAGCAGCGGCCGCAGCGCTTCCGGCACGCGCCACCAGCGTTCCAGCGCCCACAGGAAGGGCCTGAGCGCGCGCAGCTCGGCCTCGGCCGCCGGGATCGCGGCGCCCAGTCCCGGCCCCACCGGCCGGCCCAGCGTTCGCAGCACGTCGGCGGCGGCCAGCGTGCCGGTCGCGACCGCCGCGTCGAACCCGGCCGCGCGTTCGGCGTCGCCGGCGATGACCAGCCCGGGCCGCACGCCGCGTGGCGCCAACGGGCAGAACGGCCGGACGCCATAGCCAATCGCCAGGAATTCGGTCTCGATCCGTTGCGGAACGCTGCCATCCAGCGCCGCCACGGTCACCGACGCCAGCCGGCCCGTGCCCTCGGTGGCCGTCACGGCGCTGTCGCGCAGGATCGGCGCCCGGGACGACCAGACCGCCCGCCGCCAGCCCAGGCCCTGCGCCACCATGCCGGGCTGGCGCAGCAGGCCCAGCGCCTGCAGCGTCGTCGGCCGGCCGGCCGCGTCGATCACCGCCGCCAGCCGGAGCCGCGACGCGGCCAGGTGCGCGGCGGTGGCCCAGAGCAGCGGCCCCAGCCCGGCGATCACCACCCGGGCGCCCGGCCGCTCGCGCATGGCCTCCACCAGGGCCTCGGGATCCGACAGGCCGTGCACGCCGCGGCCCGGGTCCAGCCCGAAGCCCGGCGGGATCTCGCGGGCGCCGGTCGCGACCAGCAGGCAGGGGGCAGACGCCGTAGCGGTCGTGTCGTCCGCGAGCGAGCGGATCGTCGTGTCCTGGCCGTCGATCGCCTCGACCCGGTGCGACGGGCGATAGACGATGCGTGCAGCCCGCTGCGCCACGGCCTGGTGGAGCGCCCCCAGGCGGTAGAACCGGTCGGGCCACAGCCAGGCGACATCGTCCTCCGCGCCGGTGCGCGACGAGGCGGCCCCGCCGATCGCGGGCCGCTCATCGACCAGCAATACGCCGGTGCCCGCATCGGCGAGATAGGCGGCGGCGGTCACCCCGGCCGGCCCGGCGCCGATCACGATGCAATCGAACGTCTCCATCGGCCCGACGCTAGGTGGCCGGATGCCCGGCGGTCAATGTCAGGCTGCTTGTGGCAGGGGGAGCGATGCGGCAGGCTGGCGGATGCAAGCGAGGAGCGACATGAATCCGATCCGCATCCTGTCCATGAAGATCACGGGCGTCACCATCTACGTCACGCGCATTCCCGTACGCATCAAGCGCCGGCACGGTTCCGGCGACATCGAAGGCACGGTCCAGAACGCGATCCTGAAGCTCGACACCGATGCCGGCATCGCGGGCTGGGGCGACGCCGCGCCCTGGGCCGTGTTCACCGGCACCATCGAGGCCAACGCCGCGGCGCTCAACGTCTACCTGCGCCCGATCCTGCTGGGCGCCGACCCGACGCGGATCGAGGCGCTGCTGGACAGGGCCAACCACGCCGTCGTCGGCCATCCCGAGGCCAAGGCGGCGATGGAGATGGCGCTGTTCGACATCGTCGGCCAGGCCTCGGGCCTGCCGGTCGCCGAGCTGCTCGGCGGCCGCTGCTGCGACGACCTTCCCCTGTCCTTCTCGGTCGCCGATCCCGATTTCGACCGCGACATGGAGATGGTGCAGCGCCTCTACGCCGAGGGCCTGCGCCTGTTCAAGATGAAGACGGGCTTCGCCGGCCACGCGGCCGACCTGAAGCGCATGGAGCGGTTCCGCAAGGAGCTTCCCGCCGATGCCGAGTTGCGCATCGACTACAACCAGGGCATGGCGGCGCATGACGCGATCCGCCAGCTGCGCGACGTCGAGGCGTTCCGCCCGACCTTCATCGAGCAGCCCGTGCCGGGCCACCAGCGCGCCGCCCTGGCCGAGATCACCCGCGCGCTCGACACGCCGATCCTGGCCGACGAGAGCGTGTTCACCACCACCGACGCGCTGGCCGTCGCGACGCAGCGCATCGCCGACATGGTCAGCGTCAAGATCATGAAGCATGGCGGCATGATGGCCGGGCGCAAGGTCTCGGCGATCTGCGAGGCGGCGGGGCTGGCCTGCTACGGCGGCGACATGTTCGAGACCGGCATCGCGCATCTGGCGGGCACGCACATGATCGCGGCGACGCCGAACATCTCGCTGGGCTGCGAGTTCTACCAGGCGACCTATTTTCTCGAGCGCGACCTGCTGGCCGAGCCCTTCCCGGTCAGGAACGGCCGGGTGATCGTGCCGACGGCGCCCGGCCTCGGCATCAAGGTCGACGAGGATCGTGTGCGCCACTACGCGGTGGAGACATTGCGATGAGCGTCGCTTCGGACCAGGTCCCGGCCCCGGATGGCATCTCGCTCGACCACGTCGCGCACTGGGTGCCGGCGATCGACGCGGCCTCGGCGCGCATGGAGCAGCTGGGCTTCGCGTTGACGCCCTATTCCAGCCAGCGCCTGCCGCCGAAGCCGGGCGAGCCGTCCGCGCCCGCCGGCACCGGCAACCGCTGCATCATGCTCAGGCGCGGCTATATCGAGGTGCTGACGGTCGAGCCCGGCGCCGAGACGCCGAACGCCAAGTCGCTGCGCGAGGGCATGGCGCGCTACGTGGGGCTGCACATCGTCTGCTTCGGCGCCAGCGACCCCGCGGTAGTGCAGGCCCGGCTGGCGCAGGGCGGGTTCCAGCCGCCGCCGGCCGTCGCCCTGTCGCGGATGATCGGCACGGTCGAGGGCGAGAAGCTTGCCCGCTTCTCCGTGGTCCGCGCCGCGCCCGGGGCCATGGCCGAGGGGCGCATCCAGTTCTGCGTCCACCACACGCCGGAACATTTGTGGCAGGACCGCTGGATCGAGCATCCGAACGGCGCCATCGCGCTCGACAGCGTCATCATCGTCGTGTCGGACATGGCTGAGGCGCTGCCGCGCTACCAGCGCTTCACCGGCCGCAAGCCGCAGGCGCGCCCGGACGGCACTGCCGTCCTGGCGCTCGACCATGGCGCGGTGATGCTGGGCGGGCCGGACACGCCGCTCACCGGCACCCCGCCCAAGACCCTGCCCTTCGTCGCCGCCTACGGCGTCAAGGTGGCCGACCTGAAGGCCACGGCGGCGCTGCTGGCCAAAAACGGCGTCGAGGCCGACGCGTCGGTTCCTGGCGTGATCTCGGTCGAGGGCGGGCCCGCGCTAGGCGGGACGGTGGTGTTCCACGCTTAAGAGAGGCGCTCGCGCCATTCCCGCGCGGCGCTGCCGGGCAGGCCGAAATCGCGCGGCACCAGGCCGCCGTGGAACCAGCAGGCGAAGTTGTACATGTCGTAGACCGGAATCCCCAGGTGTTCCGACAGCGCGCGGCTGTAGGGGATCATGTTGGTGCATTCCAACACGATGGCGCCGACCTCAGGGTGGCGCTTCACCAGTTCGCTGCCGAAGCGGAGGATGTCGCGCTCGGCGGCCTCGACGTTCATCGTCACCTCGCCGTCGATCAGCACGCGGGTGAACTCCTCGCCGTCCTCGGTGCCGATGACCGGCGTGTCGGCGGCGACGCCGGCCGATTCGAGATGCATCGGCAGGAGTGTCCGGCGCGAAACGGTCAGGACGCCGACGCGCCTGCCCGGCGGCAGCAGCGACTGCACGAAGGGCACCTGCATCAGCGACGATGTGGCGACCGGCACGCCGACCGCCGCGGCGATCTCCTTCTGGAACACCGACAGGAAGCCGCAATTCGTGGTGATGCCGTCGGCGCCGTCGCTGACAAGCTCCTTCGCCGCGTCGATGAAGGCGTCGCGCAGACCCTCGGCGCGCTCGCGCACGACCTTCTGCGGCGAGGCGCCGCGCACCACCTTGTAGAGCACGGGGAAGGGCCAGCTCAGCGCGTTGCCCATGTCGCCGGGAATGCGCGGGAAGCGCGCTTCGAGCATCAGGATGCCCAGGCGGGCGCCATAGACGGCCTTGCCACCATGGGCGATGCGGGCGGGGGTGTTGGAAGTCGAGGCAGTGGTGTTAGCCATGGTGTTCGATTCTCGTGCTCGGGCTAGGACGCCGGGCGCGCCGGCAGGGGACGGCCGAACAGGCCCGGCACGTAGAACAACAATGCCAGGATGACGACCTCGATCGCGATGCGTGGCCACGGGCTCCAGGTTTCCAGCAGCGCCAACAGCAGCCCGGCGAGCGCCAGCACGATTCGCAGCGGCAGCGCGATCGGGCCGCGCCCGTAGCCGGAAAAGCCGATGGCGACAATGGTCAGGCCCAGCAGGTTGACCAGGATCTGGCCCAGTATCTCCAGCGGCGGCCCTTCCATGAGCAGGCTCGGCGTGTAGAGGTAGCTGAAGCCGACAACGAAGCCCGCGATCGCCAGGCGGAAGGCCGACACGCCGGTGCGGATCGGGCCGGTCTTGGCGATCGAGGCAGCGGCGTAGGACGCGGTCGAGACCGGCGGGGTCGCATCGGCCAGGATCGCGAAATAGAACACGAAGAGATGCGCCGCCAGCTTCGGCACGCCAAGGCCGATCAGGATCGGCGCGCCGATCGATGCGCCGATGATATAGGCCGCCGTGGTCGGCACCCCCATTCCCAGGATCAGCGTGGTGATCATCAGCATGGCGCCGGCGATGAAGATGTTGCCGGCGGCGACAGAGGTGATCGCCGTCGAGATGGCGATGACGATGCCGGTCACGGTCAGGCAGGCGACGAACATGCCCGCCCCGGCGCAGGCAAGCGCGACGATCACCATGTTCTTGCCGCCGGCCACCAGCGCGTGCCAGATCACGCCCGGCCCCATCCGCGTGCCGCTGCGCAGCCAGCTAGTGCCGACGACCGTCAGGATCGACCAGAACCCGGCGTAGTGTGGCGAATAGTCGACCGACAACAGGGCCAGCAGCACCAGCACCGGAAGCATCAGGTGCAGGTCGGCGACCACGGTGTTCCAGGCCGGGATGTCGCGCGGGTCGACGCCCTGGAGCTGCAGGCGCTTGGCCTCGAAATGGACGTTCACCAGGATCATGAAGAAGTAGCAGACCGCGCCGAGGAACGCGGCGTAGAGGATGTCGGAGTAGGGGATGTTGGTGATCTCGGCCATGACGAAGGCGCCGGCGCCCATGACCGGCGGCATGATCTGGCCGCCGACGCTCGCCGCCGCCTCGACGCCGCCAGCGAAGTGGCGCGGGTAGCCCAGCCGGATCATCGCCGGGATGGTGAACGAACCGGTCGTGAAGACGTTCGCCGTCGAAGATCCGCTGATCGTGCCGAAGAGCGCGGAGGATACGACAGCGACCTTGGCGGGGCCGCCCGACTGCCGCCCGGTCAGCTTGGTGCCGAGATTGTGGAACAGGCGGCCCACGCCGCTGGCGTCCACGAACGCGCCGAAGACGATGAAGATCGCCACCAGCGTCGCCGAGATGCCGGTGATCGAGCCGTACATGCCCATGCCGTTGAGCAGGTACATCGTCTCGACGATTTCCTCGGTGGACATGTTCCGGTAGTTCAGCATGCCGGGCATGTACTCGGTGACGAACAAGTACGCGATGCCGATGGCCAGCAGGCCCGCCAGCACGGGCGTCACGGCGCGGCGCAGCGCCTCCAGCATCAGGATGGTCGCGACGATGCCGGCGATCCATTCGCCCGTCGTCAACGCATCGACGTTCTCGAAGCGCAGGTTGATCCGGTTCGCCTGCCAATAGGAATAGACGTTGACCGCCACCCCCGCCGCCGCCAGCAGCCCGTCAAGCCAGGACGGCCGGTCGGTCGGCGATCGCTTCGGGTCGGCGGGATAGAGCAGAAACGCCAGCGGCAGGAGGAACATCAGGTGGAAGGAGCGCTGGGTGCGCGGCTCGAAGAAGCCGAATCCCGCCGTCCACAGATGGAACAGCGTGGCCGCCGCAGCCCAAACAGCGATCGCGAGGCCTACCCGGCCCTTCAGCTCGCGCATCCGTCAACCCCCCAAACGGCCCATCCCCAAAACAACGCCGGCGCCGACCCTGCCCGGATCGGCGCCGGCCTGCCAGAGCCGGTGCGGCTCTACATGTAGCCCTTTTCCTTGTAGTACTTCGCCGCGCCCGGATGCACCGGGATCGGCTGCGTCTTGACCGCGGTCTTGCAGTTGAAGGCATCCATGCTGGCGTGGATCTTCGGCAGGTCGGCCTGGCCCTCGCACAGCGTCTTGATGGTCTTGTAGATGACGTCGTCTGGCACGTCGCTGCTGGTCATCAAGGTGGTCGCCATGATGATCGTCGGCACGTCGGCCGTCTGCGCATCCGGGTAAGTCGTCTTCGGGAAGGCGCCGACCGAATAGCCGTACTTCTTCGACAGCGCCGAGGAGAGCTCGGTCGGCCACGGCATGAGCTCGGACTTGCGACCCTTCGACATGTCGATCACCGCCGCGCCCGGGATGCCGAGCACGATGAACATGTAGTCGACCTGCCCGTCCTTGAACGCCGAGGCGAGCTCGTTGTAGTCGCCCTGCACGATCTTCCAGCCGTTGCCGCGCAGCTTGTCGTAGCTCTGGCCGTAATGCTCCATCACGAAGCGGTAGGTCATCTCGTCCGACGAGCCCGCCTTGGTCACGCCGATCTTGATGTCCTTCTTCGACATGATCGTGTCGAGCTTCTCCGGCGCGTTGGCGGCGCGCAGGAAGTGCAGGTAGTTGTCCGAGAAGCTCTGGCCGACCATGCGCAGCTTCTTGTGCGGCTTGCCCTCGTAGATGCCGGTGCCGTCATGCGCGGCCTTGGCGAAGATGTCGAGGCCCATGCCGAGCTGGCTGTCGCCGCGCTCGACCTTGGTCGGGTTGGCCGTGCCGCCGCCCGGCACCACCTTCACCGTCAGCCCCGGATTCTTGTCCTGCATCATCTTGGCCATGCCGGTGGACATGACGTACCAGCCGCCGCCCAGCTGGCCGGCGACGAACTCGATCGTCTGCGCCTGCGCCGTGCCGACGCCTAGCGTCGCCGCCAGCGCGAATGCGCCCAGCCCGCGTGTAATCATCCGCATCCCTGCCTCCTGTTCTAAGAAACCCCCAACCGGATCGCCTTCTGCAAGCACGTAGCGTGCCGGCCGACGCGAACGGCTACCGGGAATAATGCGGCGGTAGAGGTGCGGGTGTCGAGAGCGCGATTGGGCGCATCGCGTTGCGCTACGAAAGATAGGAAGTTGTCAGCTGGTCGGGATCGGCTTCGGCGGCGCGGGGCGTTCGAGCGCGCCCAGGAACTCGAACATGCGGCACAGGCTGGCGCAGGCCTCGGGATGCAGCCGCGATGCCTTGGCGCCGGGGTCCGGGCGGGACTGTGGCTGCGCCGCGGCCAGGGGCTCGACGGGCGGATAGGGAGAAGCGGGTTGGGAGGTCGCGTAGGCGCGGCGATCCTCGTCGGCCCGCGCCGTGCCGCTCATTCCGCCGGCAAGGCACAGGGTCAGCAAACCAACCGACAGGGCGAAGCTGATTCTCGGCATCGCACGCTCCCCGCTCGTCCGATCAGCTCGCGGCACTATAGCGCGAATCCGCCGCTAAGGCTGTGATCGGGCGCACGCCCGTTCGACCGGGCGCCAAAAGGAAAACGCGCCGGCGGGGCGCTTGTTCCCGACGGAAAAAACGGTGCTAAATCAGACGCTTGTCGCTAGGCCGCGCGGCGCGTGGGGCGCTTTGTGGATTTCTTCCGCGCCGCCTTGGCCCTTGTGTTCAGGTCGTGTTCGCGGATGAAGCCCGAGATCACCGGCACGATGTCGCGCCGGAACTTGCCGCCGTTGAAGACGCCGTAATGCCCGACGCCCTTCTGCAGGTGGTAGTGCTTCTTGTCCGCGCTGAGGCCCTTGGTCAGCTTCAGGGCCGACTTGGTCTGGCCGACGCCCGAGATGTCGTCGAGCTCGCCCTCGATGCACAGGATCGCGGTGCGGTTGATCTTCTCCGGCAGCACCGGGTGCCAGCGCGCGATCATCTCGTTCTTCGGCAGCGAATGGTCCTGGAATACGGTCTTGACCGTTTGCAGGTAGAACTCCGCCGGCAGGTCCATGACCGCCAGGTATTCCTCGTAGAAGCTGCGGCGCTTCTCGGCTTCCTCGTCGTCGCCGCGCACCAAGTGCTCGAAGAGCTGGTTCATCGACTCGCGGTGCTTGTCCAGGTTCATCGAGATGAAGTTGGTGAGCTGGATGAAGCCCGGATAGACCTTGCGGCCCGAACCGGCATAGGGCGGCGGCACCGAAGTGATGACGTTCTTCTCGAACCATTCGATCGGATGCTCCAGCGCCAGCTGGTTGACCGCGGTCGGGTTCTCCCGCGTGTCGATCGGGCCGCCGATGAGCGTCATGCTGGCCGGTGCGCATAGATCGCCCCAGGCCGACATCACCGAGGTTCCCGCCAGCGCCGGCACGCTCGGCTGGCACACGGCCAGGAGATGCGTGTTCGGCCCCAGGAAGTGCAGGAAGTCGATCACGTAGTCGATGTAGTCGTTGAGGTTGAAGCGGTCGGTCGCCGTCGGAATGTGGCGGCAGTCCTGCCAGTCGGTGATGTAGATGTCGTTGTACGGCAGCAGCCCCTCGACCGTGCCGCGCAAGAGCGTGGCGAAGTGGCCGCTGAGCGGCGCCACGATCAGGAGCTTCGGCGCGTTGCGCTTCTCCGGCGTGCGGAAATGCAGGAGGTGGCAGTAGGTGCGGCGGATGACGACGTCTTCCTCGACCGGCACTTCCTTGCCGTCGATCGTCACCTTGTCGATGTTCCAGGATGGGCGGTCGTAGCGCTGGGTCATCGAGTGGAACACTTCGGCCGCCGAGCCGATCTGCCGAGCGAAGTCGCTGTTCGACAGCGGGTTGAAGGGATTCTTCAGGGCACGGCTCAGCATCTCGGCGAACATCCGCGCCGGCATCATCGCCATGTGCTGCATCTCGTGCAGGTGGTAGAGCATCGACAACCTCCGCGTTCTGCTCGGCGCGACCAACGCAATCGCGTGCAAGGGCCTTCTGGCCGGACTCTCGACTTCGACCGACGCTAAGGCCCCTATGTAAAGATCCGGTTACGAAACAATTCCGCAGATGCGAAAAGATAGGCCAACCACTTGAGTTGGTTGAGTAATCATACCGGATCGAGCGGCCAGATCGGGCGGCGGAGGTTCTTGTAGGGGAAGCGCTTCAGGTCGGGCGAGGTCAGCGCCCCGCCATCGGCCAGCACCACCTTGCGCGCGATCGGCCCGAAGGCGGCGCGGAAGTGCTGCGACGACTTCACGACGACGACCGATTTCGCCTGCGGGTCGATGCCCTGGCTGAGGAAGGCCTGCCGGTCGATGGTCTGCAGCCGGTTGCTCGTGACCACGACCTCGATGCCGCCGATCTTCAGCACCATCGTCGGTCCGTGGTTCAGGCGCACCCCCTTGTGCATCGGCCCGTCGCAGATGAACGACCCCTCGGTCAGGTTCTGCACGACTCCCGTCACATTGAGCGGCGCACCGAAGATCGGGTCGACCTTGCCGCCGAGCGCCAGCGTCACCGTCGCACCCTTGCCGGCCTTCTGCCCGATCGCGACGGCCTCGGGATCGTTGATCGAATGGAAGGCCGCGTTGTCGAGCTTCGCTTCGATCATCGCGCCCAGCAGCCGCGTCGCGTCGCCATAGCCGCCGCCGCCCGGGTTGTCGGTGAAGTCGGCGATGACCAGCGGTTTGTCGCCCTTCTGCTTCGCTTCGGCCATCGCGCTGGCGAGGTCGCTGTGCGCGACGGTCGACTGGCCGCGCGTGTCCCAGACCAGGTCCATCATGCGCTCGGCTACGGCTTTCGCCTTGGCGCGATTGCCGTCCGCACAGACCGCGACGGACGGGCCGGTGTCGTGGATGTCCGCGGCCTGGAACCCGGCGTGGACGCTCACCGACAGCACGCCGTCCCTGCCTTCCAGCGCCCCGGCCGCGGCCAGCACGCGGTCCATCGGGCCCGCGTCCCTGGGATCGGCATGGGTGCGGCCGTGGTCCAGCGCGTCCAGCGTCGCGCGGCGCACGACGGCGGAAACCGGCCGGATCTCGCCCTTCAGCGCGCGGCGCATCAGCTCGGCAGCCTGGGTCGCGCGCTCCACATGGTCGATATGCGGGTAGGTGCGATAGGCGATCAGCGCGCTGGCGTTGTCCGCCATGGCGTCGGTGACGTTGGCGTGCAGATCGAGCGTCGCGAAGATCGGCACATCAAGACCGACGCGCTGGCGCAGGCGCTTCAGAAGGTCGCCTTCGCCGTCGTCCACGGTCTCGGTCACCATCGCGCCATGCAGCGCCAGCAGGATGCCGTCGACCTTGCCGGCCTTTTCCAGTCCCTCGACGATCGTGCCCGACAGCTTCGCCCAGGCCTCGGCCGTCACCTTGCCGCTCGGCGTGGCGTCGCCGGCGACGGTCGGGATCAGCTCCCAGCCGTTCGCTTTCGCGGCTTCCATGTAGCCGCCGATCTCGGTCCTGGTGCCGCCGAGCTGGCGGAACATGTCCTCGCCATAGGCCAGCAGGCGCTTCCCGTAGGATTCGAGCGTCGTCGGCAGGCGGCTGAAGGTGTTGGTCTCGTGCTTGATCTGCCCGATCAGGATGCGCGCGGCCATGGTGCTACTTCTTGCCCATTAGCTTCTTCAGGTCGGGGACCGGCCGTGCCGTCACGGGGTCGGTCTGCAGGTGCTGCTCGATCGCATGCGCGACCGAGGTGACGTATTTGTCGCCGCAATGCGGGCCGACGATCTGCATGCTCATCGGCGTGCCGGTAGGCTCCAGACCGCAGGGGATGGCGATCGCTGGATTGCCGGTCAGGGTGATCATGTAGGCCGGCGCCAGCCAGTGGAAATAGGTGCGCAGCTTCTCGCCGTTGATCTGGTCGACATAGAGCTGCTCGACCGGGAAGGGCGGCACGGCGACGGGCGGCGCGATCAGCACGTC
>JAEULC010000069.1 GCA_016792605.1 Rhodospirillales bacterium | reverse complement strand
GTCGCCGAACCAGAAGCGCGAGGTGTCGAGCAGGTGCGAGCCGAGATCGGGCAGCACGCCGGCCTCGGTGTCGCGCCAGGCTGACTCGCGTACCAGCCGCGCCGTGCCGTTGCCGTAGAACATGCGGCAGCGGTAGATCCGGCCGAGGCGGCCCGAGCGGATCAGCTCGCCCATGCGCACGTAGTGCGGCTCGAAGCGGTGGTTGTAGGCGGTGTAGCAGACCACGCCCTTGGCGCGGGCCTGGGTCTGCAGCTGCTGGATTGCCGCGTCCTCGGCGGCCCAGAGTGGCTTTTCCACCAGCACGTGCTTGCCATGGCCGAGGAGGTGGCCGAGCACGTCCATCTTCGGCTGGTCGGGAATGCAGGCGAGCGCTGCGTCGTAGCGGTCGACCGGGACGTCCTCGACGCGGCGGAAATCGGCGTCCGGATTCACCGGATCGACGGAGCAGACATAGTCGGCGCCGGCCACCCGACGGCGCTTGTGGCCCTGGACGCCGAGGCCGATGACGATGACGCGCATGTCGCGGCGCCGCCCTCAGGCCTTGAAGTTGGCGTGCTTTTCGATGCGCTCCAACACGCGCTCGACGTCGGCCGGCGTCACCGGCACGTTGCCGTCATGCTCGCACTCCACCGCCGCGGCCATCGAGCCCAGGATCGAGGCCAGCACCTCGTTCCTGGTCGCGACCATGGTGAGCGTGGCATAGGCGAGCAGCGCGTCGCCCGAGCCAACGGCGTCGACCACGTTCTGGGCGTAGCTGTCGACGACGAAGAAGGCGCGCACGTCCTCCTGCTGCTTGGGCACGCTGCGGTAGGTGATCATCCCGCGCTCGCCCATCTTCAGCATCAGCGTCTTGCACTCGGCCTGCTTGTAGAGCTCGAGGCCCAGCGGGCGGACGACCGAGTCCTGGTCGCCCAGCGCGAACCGCGCCTCGCGCTCGTTCGGCGTGATCAGGTCGAAGCCCTTGAATTCGAGGATGTTGCCCCAGCGGCTGGCGACCTGGCTGTCGGCGACGCGATAGACGTTCTTCGGGATCGACGCGATCAGCTCGGGAATCGTCCGGCGGTTGTAAATGCCGTGGCGGAAATCGCAGAACACGACCGCGTCGCACTCGGTCTCCTCGATATGCGCCTTGAGCTCGCCGAGGATGCGCTCGGAAATCGAGCGGTTGTCGAGCGTGTCGACCTTCAGCAGGCGGTAGCCGCCGGCGATGAAGGCGTTCTTGTTCGTCGTCGGGCGCGTCGGGTCCACGGTCGGGTTGACCTTGATCCCGGCCTTGTCGAGGTCGTCCATCACGAACATGCCGAGCTTGTCGTTGCCCAGCACGGTCGAGAAGGTCACGTCCGCGCCGGCCGCGCGCAGGTGCTTGGCGACGATACCGGCGCCGCCGACGAAGTCGTTGTGCTTCTCGTAGCGCACCGAGAAGGTCGGCGTCTTGGTGTTGCCGCCGATCAGCGTCGTGTAGGTATAGCTGTCGACGATCGTGTCGCCGACCACGTGGACCTTGAGCCCCTGCAGCTTGCCGAGCGCGTCGCGCAGGTCGTCGAAGGTCATGCCCTCGGCCTCGAGCAGCGCCAGCAGCTTCTCGACCGCGATGTCGGGCGGCGCGGACTCGATGATCGCCGAGGAAGAGAACACGATGTCGCCCGGCGTGTAGATGAACTCGCCGCCGAAGGATTCGAGCACGTCGAGCTCTTCCTTCGTGCGCGGGTCCATGCCGCCCTTCACGTACTCGTAGCCCTTGGCGAAGTAGTCGGGCTGTATGATCCCCAGGTTCTTCAGCGGCTTGGCTTCGGGGTCGATGATCACGTGGTCGACCATCTCCAGCGCCGCCAGGTTCATGGCGCGCAGGTCCTCGGGCACGAAGGGCCGGAAGTTCGCCTTGGCGATATGCGTGTCGGCGGTCAGGCTGACGACCAGCACGTCGGCCTTGCTCTTGGCGTACATCAGGTGGCGGACATGCCCGGGATGCACGATGTCGAACGTGCCGTGGCACATGATCACCTTCTGCTTGCGCGGCCGGGGGCCGATCGCGGCGCAGATCTGGTCTACGGTCTTGATCTTCGACTTGATCTTTTCGTCAACCACCATGGCGGCTCTTCTCGTTCGAATCGGACATGTAGGCAAACCAGGTCTTGGTCGCCTGGGCGATCGAGCCCGGGTCCCACAGCGGCGCCTCGCGCCAGTAGTCGATATTGTCGAGGATGCGCTGCACCCCCTCCTCGAAGCTGAGCTTGGGCTTCCAGCCGAGTTCGCGCGTGATCTTCCCGATGTCGGCCCAGGTGCAGTCGGGCTCGCCCGGCCGCTTGGGGATGTAGACCACCTCGGCCTTCGGCCCGCCCAGGATCTCGATCAGCCGGTTGACCGACTGCGGGTTGCCGGCGCCGAGGTTCCAGATCTGGCCGCTCATCCCGGTCTCGGCGGCGGCCAGGAACCCCGACGCCACGTCGCTGGCGTAGAGGAAGTCGCGCCGCTGCGTGCCGTCGCCGACCACGGTGAAGGGCTTGCCGGCGATCTTCTGGCGCAGGAACACGCCGAACACCGCGCCATAGGCGCCCGAGGTGCGCGAGCGCGTGCCGTAGGCGTTGAAGATGCGGATCGCGTTGACCGGCAGCTTGTAGACCTGGTGCCAGTGGAAGGCGGCCTGCTCGCCCTGGTACTTCGACAGCGCGTAGGGATACTTCGGGACGATCGGGTGGTCCTCGCGCGTCGGCACGTCGGCGAGGCCGTAGCACGAGGACGATGCGGCGTAGACCAGCTTCTCCACGCCCGCGGCGCGCGCCGCCTCGAGCACGCGGACGGTGCCCTGGACGTTGATGTCCATGTACTCGATCGGCCGCTCGATCGACGGCACGATGTCGCCGATCCCGGCGAAGTGGAAGACATAGCGCGCGTCCTTGAACAGCGCGTCGCCCGGCTCGATGGCGCGGATGTCGCGCCATTCGCAGCGCAGCTTCGGATTGCCGGCATGGTGCGCGACGTTCGCCTCGCGCCCGCCGATCAGGCTGTCGACGACGCGCACCTCGAAACCACGGTCGATCAGGAGATCGACCATGTGCGAGCCGATGAAGCCGGCGCCTCCCGTGACGACGGCGATGTTCGCCTTGGTCACGCCGCTTCCAGACGCTTCATCGTCCGGACGTTGTAGTACCAGTCGTTGTCGAAGCTGTTGGGCAGCTTCGCGGCCTTGAACGCCCGGCACAGGTCGCGCGCCGCATCCTCGATGTTGCGCTTGGCGACGAAGCCCAGCACCCGCTTAATCTTGTCGGAATTGATGTGATACGAGCGGTTGTCGTCGGTCGGCGTGACCTTGATGTCGATCGGCGGCCGGCCGGGATACTCCTCGGTCACCACTTTCTTCACGATGTTGGCGATCTCCATGATCGTCTGGTTCTGGTAGCCGGCATTGAAGATCTCGCCGTGGATCTTCTCGTGCGGCGCTTCCAGCATCAGCAGGTAGAGGTCGACCATGTCCTCGATGTGCAGGTTCGGCCGCTTCTGCGTGCCGCCGAACACCGTGATAACGCCCTTGTTGACGGCGTGGTTGGTCAGGATGTTCACCGACAGGTCCAGCCGCGTGCGCGGGCTGTAGCCGCACACCGTCGCCGGGCGGATGATGGTGCAGGTGAAGTTGTCGGCCTTGTGCTTGAACAACAAGGGCTCGCACATGCCCTTGTACTTGTTGTAGAGCGTCAGCGGCACCAGCGGATGGTCCTCGGTGACGTCCGGCGCGTCCGACACGCCGTAGACCGAGCTGGACGA
>JAEULC010000066.1 GCA_016792605.1 Rhodospirillales bacterium | reverse complement strand
CCTGCGCGACCGCTTCACCTGCCAGTACTGCAGCGAGCGCCACACCGCCAACGACCTGACCTTCGACCACGTGATCCCGCGCTCGCGCGGCGGGCGCACGCTGTGGACCAACGTCGTCGCCGCCTGCGGCACCTGCAACCTAGAAAAGGGCAGCCGCCTGCCGGCGGAGTGCGGCATGTTCCCAAGAAGCTTCCCGACCCAGCCGACCAGCTTCGAGCTGCAGGAGAACGGGCGGGGCTACCCGCCCAATTATTTGCACCAGTCCTGGCGCGACTTCCTGTACTGGGACACCGAGCTCGATCCGAACTGATGGCCGAAGCGGACTGGCGCTGGCGGCCGGCGGTCGAGGCGGACCTGCCCGGCATCCGCGCGCTGTTCGACGCCGTCAAGCAGGGCGAGCGGCCGCTGGCGCACGACCGCTGGCGCTTCTTCGGCCGCAAGGACGAGCCGGCCGTGCTGATCGTGGGCGAGGACAACCAGGGCATCGCCGGCTTGAACGCGCTGCTGCCGACCGAGGCGATCCTCGACGGCCGGCGCTTCAAGGCCTGCCAGTCGATCGACACCATGGTGCATCCCCGCGCCCGCGGCACGGGCCTGTTCGGGCTTCTGGCGCGCAAGGCGCGTGAGGCCGCCGCCGCGCGCGGCATCGAGGTGGTCTACGGCTTCCCCAACGCGACCAGCCTGCCGATCTTTGTGAAGTCGCAGGCCTTCGTCTACATCGACGACATGCCGCGCTACATCCGGCCGCTGCGCCCGTCGCGGCGCAAGCCGGGCATTCTGGGCTCGATCCTTGACGGCGCCGCGGGCCTGCTGCCGCGCGGCCCGTCGGCGGCCAATATCCAGGTGACCATCGGCGCGCCCGTCGACGCCGAACTGGAGTCGCTGGTCGTGGCGACGCCGCCGCCGGGCGAGTGCTGGGTCCATCGCAGCGTGGCCGAACTGCGCTGGCGCTACGCCCCCGAAGCCGCGATGGGCTACGAGTGGCTGGTCGCCCGGCGCGACGGCAAGGCGTTCGCCGCGATCGCCTGGGGCATGCGCGACCCGAGCTGGGGTAGGCGCGCCAACGGTCGCGCGGGGCTCATGGAGATGTTGGGCCACGATCTGCCGGCGCTGCGGACGGCACTCGCGGCCTGCATCGAGCGCGCGCGCGCAGCCGGCGCGTGGCGGCTCGAGGCGATCGTCTCGCGCGACCACCTGGTGCCGCTGCTGCGGCGCGCCTGGTTCCTGCCGCGCGGCACCGTGTTCTTCGACGGCCGGCGCTGCCCCGACGACGCCCCGCCGCCCGCGACCTGGGGCGTCGTCACCGGCGACTTCGACGGCTACTGATCTCTTCGCTTGCGCGCCCGTCTCCGGGCGCGCCGATCCGCCATTGCGGCAAAGGGCTCGAAGCTGAGCTTCTGCCCGTCGATCACCGTCAGCTCGCCGATCCCGTTGATCGTGTGCAGCCCGTCGGGGAACGGCCCTTGCGGGTCTGGACGCAGCACGCAGTGCAACTCCTCGCGGAAGCGCCGCTCGTCCAGCTCGACGACGCGGTTGATCGCGACCGCGTTGCCGTAGCGCATCGCGCAGTCCTGCGCCGGGCGGTAGAGCTGGCCGTCGACCATGACCAGCGCGCCGGCCGGCCGGCTCGACCGCACATCGACCTTCACCGGGTTCGATGGATGCGGCAGGAACGGCCCGCGCCAGTCCGCCGCATGGAAGAGGTGCAGGTTGGTCGTGTCGTCGTCGCGCCGGTCGCAGGCGAACAGGAACCAGCGGCCCTCGTGACGGACCAGCGTGCCGTCCACCAGCGCACGCCCCACAACCAGGTCGGTCTCGCGCGCGAGCATGCCGCCGATCCCGAACGCGTGCGCCGACAGGCGGTCCGCCTCCCAGCTCTCGGGCAGAATGAATTCGCCCTCCGGAACGCGCAGGATCGAGGGATAGGAGAGGTGGTGCGGCGCCTGCAGGATGGGCGTCTCGTCGATCAGCGCGCCGTCCGCGCCGATCCTGATCCGCGCCAGGTGCCCCAGCGCCGTCGCATAGGGCGCGCTCTCGACCAGGACCTCGAGCGTGCCGTCGTCCTGGAGCCGCGGGAACGGGTCGGCATGGAAGCGGTCCTCCGGCTGGCCCGACATCCAGCGCACCGGTCCCAGGCGCTTCTCGCGGATCACATCAGCGACCGGCCGGTCGACGATGCCGATCGACCAGCGCTCGCGGCAGAAGCGCCGGCGCAGGCTGTCCAGCGCATAGCCGGCGAAGCGCCGCGCGGCCCGCGCCTTCCCTGCCAGGCCGGGCACTGCTTCCGGATTTGGCAGGCTTACTCGCCGGGCCACTACGGGCGCGCTTCGCGTCTCCGCCATCGCGTGCAGCACCAGCGCCGGCCAGCGCGCGGCGCGCAGCAGCATCTGGTCGGCGTCGCGCCGCGGCGTCGGCCGGGTCTTGAACCAGCCCTCGCGCAGCACCTCGGCCGTGCCGTCCTCGGCCAGGCGGACCAGGGCGCAGCCCGATGCCAGGTCGCCACGCGCGACCGGCGCCAGGCCGGGCGACAATCCGTCATCGCGCTCGGGATCGCCCAGGTGGAAGGCCCATACGCCCAGCCGAGCGACCCTGGGCATGGCGAGCCCGAGGCCGCTCAGGTCCAGCGCGAGGTCGAGCGTGTGCCCGGCCATGGCCTGGCGCTGGCCGGCCGTGGGCGGAACCGATAGCGGGAGGCTGGGAAGGTCGGGCAGGACGGCGCCGAGCGAGCGCTCCGCCCCGGCCCGCGCGCCCGCGGGCAGCCGCACCGGCGACGGCGCCTCGACCTCGATCACCAGCGCGATGCGCGCAAAGCCGCCGGCGAGGATCGCCTGGACGCAGTCATGCTGCCAGCGCGACCAGCGGGCGCGCTGGCGAAGGATGCCTAGGCGAAACATGCGAGGCGCGTTCCAGCCGGAGGGACTTA
>JAEULC010000035.1 GCA_016792605.1 Rhodospirillales bacterium | reverse complement strand
CGGTCGAGCGTCAGTCGTCCTGGGCTTTCCTTTTCCCTCTCGTTGCGCGCGCCAGGGCGCGCTTTGGTTTCACTGCGCGCCTCCCGGCGCGGATCGGTTTCGCCTCGCGCCTTGCGGCGCGGGGTCGTGGGGAGCAGGGGCTGCGCCTGACGCAACCCCGGGCCGCTGCCCGGGCCCTGTGCTCCGACGCCTTTCCCTGCCAAGGGATCAGGCGTCCGGCAGCCGCATGGTGGTGTCCATGCCGACAAGCGTGAGGCCCGATACAGGATCGTGCAAAACTATTTTTTGGGAAACGAGGGGAATCAAGGGAGTAGGATTTCTCAAACCCTCGCTCGCCTACCCCTCAGCCGTCATGCCCGCGCTTGTCGCGGGCATCCATTTTCGACAGGGGCAGCCGGCGATGGCACGCGGCGAAGGCGCGCTGCAATTCGGCGCGCCCTGATCGCCATCGCGGCTGGAAATGGATCGCCGGAACAAGTCCGGCGATGACAGCTAAGGGCAGATAGTGGACGAACCGGGCAGCCGCTGGTCAAGCCCGGCCATGGCGCAGGAAAGCCGGCGCGCGTTCCCTAAATGCAGCGCCCGCCGTCGACCTCGACCGCGATTCCGGTCAGGAACTCGGCCTCGTCGGAGCACAGGAACAGCGCGGTGTTGGCGATGTCCCTGGGCGTCGACATGCGGCCCATCGGGATCGTCGCGACGAACTTGGCGCGGAGTTCCGGCGTGTCCTTGCCCATGAACTGCGACAGCATGCCGGTCGGGCTGATGACCGGGTTGATCGCGACGACGCGGATCCTGTCGGGCGCCAGCTCGACCGCCATCGACTTGGTGATGGTGATCGCCGCGCCCTTGCTGCCGTTGTACCAGGTCAGGCCGGGACGCGGGCGCAGGCCCGCCGTGGACGCCGTGTTCAGGATCACGCCGCCGCCCTGCTTCTTCATGATCGGCACGACATGGCGCGCGGCCAGGAAGATCGCCTTCACGTTGACGTCGAAAATCCGGTCGAACTCCTTTTCCGTCACGCTGGTCATCGGCTGGTTGCGGTGGGTGTAGCCGGCGTTGTTGACCATGATGTCGACGCGGCCGAACTTCTTCATCGCTGCGCCGACCAGGGACTTCACCTGCGCGTCCTTGGTCACGTCGCCCTTCTGGAAGATCGCGACGCCGCCCGCGGCCTTGATGATGTCGACCACGCGCTTGCCGCCGTCGATGTTGATGTCGTTGACGACGACCTTGCAGCCTTCCTCGGCGAAGCGCCGCGCCATGCCCTCGCCGAAGCCCGACCCGGCGCCGGTGATGATCGCGACCTTGTTCTTCAGACGCATGCGTTTCCTCTCGTATCGATGCTGGTTGGGATTGCCGGCGTTCAGCCGTGCTTGATGGCGATGGTCTTGAGCGCCGAGAAGCCGTGCAGCGCCTCGAAGCCCTTCTCGCGGCCGAAGCCACTGCGCTTGACGCCGCCGAAGGGCAGCTCGACGCCGCCGCCCGCGCCGTAGTTGTTGACGAACACCTGGCCGCAGCGCAAGGCGCGGGCGAGCCGCATCTGGCGCGCGCCGTCGCGCGTCCACACGCCGGCGACCAGGCCGTAGGCCGTGCCGTTGGCGATCCTGACCGCGTCGGCCTCGTCGGTGAAGCGGATCGCGGCCAGCACGGGGCCGAACACCTCGTCCTGGCCGAGCGTGCTCTCGGGCGCGACGGGGCCGAGGAAGCTCGGCGCGACGTAGTAGCCGCCTGTGGGAGTGTTGGGCGCGATCGTGCCGGCGCCGAGCGTCGGCACGCCGTCCCGAGCGGCGCCGGCCAGGAACCCGTCGACGCGCGTCTTCTGCTGCTTGTTGATCAGCGGCCCGCAGTCCAGGTCCATGTCCCAGGGGCCGACGCGCAGCGTCCTGAACCGCGCCGCGACCGCCTCGGCGACCTTGTCGTAGACCTTGACGTCGACCAGCAGGCGGCTGCCGGCCGAGCAGGTCTGGCCCGCGTTCTGGATGATCGCGCCGGTGATGAAGGGCAGCGCCTCGTCCAGGTCGGCGTCGGCGAAGACGAGCTGCGGCGACTTGCCGCCGAGCTCCATCGTCACCGGGATGTTGTGCCGGGCCGCGGCCTGCTGCACCAGCGTGCCGACCTCGGGCGAGCCGGTGAAGGAGATATGGTCGATGCCGGGATGGGCCGAGAGCGCCGCGCCCGCCTCCTCGCCGAAGCCGGGCACGACGTTGATCGCGCCGGGCGGGAACCCGACCTCGGTCGCGAGCTCGCCGATGCGCAAGCTAGACATCGACGCGTCCTCGGCCGGCTTCAGCACGCAGGCATTGCCGACGGCCAGCGCCGCGCCGACGCTGCGCCCCAGGATCTGCATCGGGTAGTTCCAGGGGATGATGTGGCCGGTGACGCCGTGCGGCTCGCGGATCGTCAGCACGGTGTAGCCCTGCTGGTAGGGCAGGGTCTCGCCGTGCAGCTTGTCGGCGGCGCCGCCGTAGAACTCGAAGTAGCGGGCGCAGGCGAGGCTGTCGGCGCGGGCCTGCTTCAGGGGCTTGCCGGTGTCGCGCGCCTCGAGCCGCGCCAGCTCCTCGGCATTGGCGGCGATGGCGTGGGAGAGCTTGGTCAGCAGGCGGCCGCGCTCGGTGGCGCTGAGCCTGCCCCAGGCGCCCTCGAGCGCCGCGCGGGCGGCCTTGACCGCGCGGTCGATGTCCTGGGCACTGCCGCGGCCGATGCGCGCGAACTCGGCGCCGTCGCTGGGGTCGATCACGGCGATGGTCTCGCCGGTCTCGGACGCGCGCCAGTCGCCGGCGATCAGAAGCTTGGTGGTGGTCATGGAATTTCCCCGGAGCCTTGTCGGTGCGGGGGTAAAGCTACAGGGACGACCCGGCCGAGGCAAAGCCCCGGTTGGTCAGCGGTTGGTCGTCAGCGTCTCGGTGGAGATGCGCGTGGCGCCGAGGATCGCGCCGGTGTCCTCGACCTGCACGATCACCGCCCAGCTCCGCATCGTGCCGCCCTCGAGCTTGGGCAGCTCGATGCGCGCCGACTGGCCGGACCAGAAGCCGACATGGCGGAACTCGCGCACGACGTTGAAGTTGGTCAGCGACTTGCCGCTGTTCTCGCCGCGCACGACGCGGGTCATGTGCTGCGGGTCGTAGCCGACCAGGAACACGTCGCACAGCACCTTCGACTCGCTCTCGGGCAATTGCACGTAGAGCGCGCCGGTGTCGTCGTTCTTGACCTTGACCTTGACGCGGGGGCCGGGCGTCTTGCGCGCCTGCTCGATCGCCTTCTCGACGGCGGGGATTTCCGATCCCACGGCCTCGGCGATGCCTCCGGCGACCATCTGCGGGGTGTAGACATAGCCGCGGCCGAGGCGCTGGTTGTAGCGGCGCTGGCGGTCGGTCGTGGCCGGGATCGCGAACGGATCCTTCCAGCCGATGTAGTCCCAGTAGGTGACGTGCTGCTCCAGCGCCAGCAGCTCGGGCCGCTTGGCGAGCTCGCCCAGATAGGCCTCGGCCGGGGGGCAGGAGGAGCAGCCCTGGGAGGTGAAGAGCTCGACCACCACCAGCGGCGGGTGTTCGCCGGCGCGCGCGGCGCCCGGGGCCATCGCCGTGCCCGACGCGGCCGCGACCATGGCCAAGGCAAGGGCGAGCGCTTTCATGG
>JAEULC010000033.1 GCA_016792605.1 Rhodospirillales bacterium | reverse complement strand
GTCGAAGACCTTGGGCGGCGGACTGCCGCTGGCCGCGACCGTCACCTCCGACAAGATCGCCGAGGATTGCCGGTCCAAGGGCTTCCTGCACGTCACCTCGCATGTCTCCGATCCTTTGCCGGCCAAGGTTGCGCTGGCCGTGCTCGACGTGATCGAGGAGGAGGACCTGAACAAGCGCGCGCTGGAGATGGGCAAGCACCTACAGGACGGGCTTCGCGCCCTGCAGCAGCGGCACGAGATCATCGGGGATATCAGGGGCTACGGATTGCTGCAGGGCGTCGAGCTGGTGAAGGACCGCCATTCGCGCCAGCCCGACGCCGCGACCGGCGCCAGGATCACGCGGCGCTGCATGGAGATGGGCCTGTCGATGAACATCGTCTCGGTCGGGTTCATGTCGGCCGTCTGGCGCATCGCCCCGCCCTTGACCGTCACCAAGGACGAGATCGACCGCGGCCTCACGATCCTCGACGACGCAATGACCCAGGTGCTGGCGGAGGGGCGGGCGTAAACTTTTTTAGTTCCGCTTACTTCGTCATGCCCGGGCTTGACCCGGGCATCCACGCCGAACGCAGCGGCAGAATGAAGCGTGGATGGCCGGGTCAAGCCCGGCCATGACGGGCTAGTAAGAGCGCAGCGGCCCTAACCGCACTTCGAGTAGCCGCAGTCCGTGCAGACGTCGCAGCCCTCCTGCCTGAGCAGCGACGCGCTGCCGCATTTGGGGCACTGGCGCACCACATTGCCCGGCTCTGCGACGTAGCGCGACGAAACGGGCGCAACCGGTGACGCCGCGAGGGGCGGCGGCGGCTCCGTCTCGTTGCCGATCGCAACGGCGCGCAGTTCCGGCAACTGCCCTTCGCGCTTGTTGCGCGGCGGGGGCAGGAAGCCGATCGCGACCATGTGGCGCTCGATCACCTCGCCGATCGCGGCGAGCAGCGACGGCACGTAGCGCCCGTCCATCCACTGGCCGCCGCGCGGGTCGAACACGGCCTTCAGCTCCTCGACCACGAAGCTGACATCGCCGCCGCGCCGGAACACGGCCGAGATCATGCGCGTCAGCGCCACGGTCCAGGCGTAGTGCTCCATGTTCTTCGAGTTGATGAACACCTCGAACGGCCGGCGGCGGCCGTCCTGGACAATGTCGTTGAGGGTGATGTAGAGCGCGTGCTCGCTGTCCGGCCAGCGCAGCTTGTAGGTCTGGCCCGGCAGGGCCTCGGGCCGGTCGAGCGGCCTGGTCATGTAGACGACGCCGCCGGCCTCGTAGACGTCGGCGGGTTTCGGCGCCGGCGCGGCCAGGGGCAGTTCGGCCTGGCTCGGCTCGGCCTTCTTCTTCGCCGTGACCTGCAGCACCGAACCGGTGATCTCGTTCGGGCGGTAGGTGGTGCAGCCCTTGCAGCCCAGGTCGTAGGCCTGGCGGTACACGTCCTTGAATGCCGCGAAGGACAGCGCGGCCGGCACGTTGATCGTCTTGGAGATCGAGCTGTCGATGAAGCGCTGGGCCACCGCCTGCATCGTCAGGTGATCGCCCGGCGACAGGCCCTGCGCATCGACGAAGGCGTCGGTCAGCGGCGCATTCTCGCCGTGCGTCCGGCGATAGAGGCGGTAGGCGTAGTCGCTGACCTGCTCCTCGCGCCGCGACCCGTCGGGCATCAGGATGTTGCGCTGGTAGGTGAAGCTGAACACCGGCTCGATGCCCGAGGACACGTTGTCGGCGAGCAGCGAGATCGTGCCCGTGGGCGCGATCGAGGTGACCAGCGCGTTGCGGATGCCGTGCGTCGCGATGCCGTCGCGCAACTCGGCGCTCAGTTCCTTGATCGTCTCGCCGGCGAGGTACCGGTCGCGGTCGAACAGCGGAAAAGCGCCCTTCTCCTTCGCCAAATCGATCGAGGCCTGGTAGGCGATGTCGCGCAGCGCCTTCATCCAGCGCTCGGTCAGCCGCACCGCCTGCTCGCTGCCATAGCGCGCGCCGCACAGGATCAGCGCGTCGGCAAGCCCGGTGACACCCAGGCCGATGCGACGCTTGGCCTGCGCCTCCTGGCGCTGCGCCTCTAGCGGAAACAGCGACGCGTCGATCGCGTTGTCGAGCATGCGCACGGCCAGCGGCACGATCTCGCCGAACCGCGCCTCGTCCAGCCGCGCTTCGGCCGTGAAGGGATCGAGCACGAGCTGCGCCAGGTTCACCGAGCCCAGCAGGCACGCGCCATAGGGCGGCAGCGGCTGCTCGCCGCATGGATTCGTGGCGTTGATCGTCTCGCAGTAGTGCAGGTTGTTCCGCTTGTTGATGCGGTCGATGAAGATCACGCCCGGCTCGGCATAGGCGTAGGTCGCGCGCATGATGCGTTCCCACAGCTCGCGCGCGCGCACCACCTTGAAGGTCGTGCCCTTGAAGGTCAGCTCCCAGGACGCATCGGTCTCGACCGCCTGCATGAAGGCGTCGGTCACCAGGACCGAGAGGTTGAACATGCGCAGGCGGCCGGGCTCGCGCTTGGCCTCGATGAAGGCCTCGATGTCCGGGTGGTCGCAGCGCAGCGTCGCCATCATCGCGCCGCGGCGGTAGCCCGCGCTCATGATGGTGCGGCACATCGCGTCCCACACGTCCATGAAGCTCAAGGGCCCCGAGGCCTCGGCGCCCAGGCTCTTCACCGGCGCGCCCTTGGGCCGCAGCGTGGAGAAGTCGTAGCCGATGCCGCCGCCCTGCTGCAGGGTCAGCGCCGCCTCGCGGAGGTGCTGGAAGATGCCGCCCATGTCGTCCGGGACCGTGCCCATGACGAAGCAATTGAAGAGGGTGACCTCGCGGCCACTGCCGGCCCCGGCCAGGATGCGCCCGGCCGGAAGAAAGCCGAACCCGTCCAGGGCCTTGTAGAAACGCCCGGCCCACAGGGCCCGGTCCTGCTCCGGCTCGGCCAGGGCCGTGGCGACGCGGCGCCAGGTATCGGCGATGGTCTTATCCACAGCCTCGCCGCCCAGCTTCTTCAGCCGGTATTTCATCTCCCAGACCTGCTGCGAGATCGCATCAAGGGTCGCCATGACCACCACCACCGGCTCTGCCCGAAACGCCGCGCCAGGCTACGCGCACCGCGCGAAACGAACTATCGCGCCGGACCGGGCTTCTAGAAAGAAAGCCTAAGGTTGTGGGTGCGGTCCGTCAACAAAGCGTTCCTGTTCTGTTTTAGGACCGTCACAAATGGGAGGGGGCGCCAGGTCGATGGTCAACAGGCTTATCCACAAAAGATGACCCGCCCGCCGGCAGGCGCCAGGACAGGTTTCAGGATACCGGCCCGCCCGCCTCGGCGACCAGACGGTCGCTGGCTTCCTCGGTGCGCTGCTCCAGCTCGGCCATGAAGGCCGCGCGCTTCATGCCCGGGAGGATGGGCGGCAGGAACTCGATCACGATCGTGCCGCCCCGCTTGGTGAAGGAGCGCCGGCCCCAGAAGACGCCCGAGTTCAGCGCCACCGGGACGCAGGGTAGGCCCAGCTTGTCGTAGAGCGCGGCGACGCCGGGGAAATAGGGCTTCTTCACCCCGGGCGCCGTGCGCGTGCCCTGCGGGAAGATCACGATCTTGCGGCCGGCCCGGGCGCGATCCTGGGCGGCGCGGACCATGCGCTTGAGCGCCGAGGCGCCGGCCTTGCGGTCGACCGCGATCATGCCGCAGCGCCAGGCGAGCCAGCCCCAGACCGGCAGCCAGAACAGCTCGCGCTTCAAGACCACGGCCGGGTGGTCGATCAGCACGCTGATGACGATCGTGTCCCACGCCGACTGGTGCTTGGCGGCGACCAGGACAGGGCC
>JAEULC010000024.1 GCA_016792605.1 Rhodospirillales bacterium | reverse complement strand
TCGGTCACGCCCAGGCCGTAGTAGATCGCGCCGCGGCCGCCGGTGGCGTAGAGCCGCGCCGCGCCGCGGACTTCCGCCGCCGGCACGCTGGTATGCTGCTCCATCGCCTCGGGCGAGTTCGGCGGCTGCTTGATGAAGTCGAGCCAGAAGGTGAAGTCCTCCATGTCGCAGCGTTCGCGCACGAAGGCCTCGTTCCAGAGGTTCTCGGTCACGATCGTATGCGCGATCGCGTTGATCAGCGCGACGTTGGTGCCGGGCTTGAGCTGCAGGTGGAACTGCGCCTGGACGTGCGGGGTCCTGACCAGGTCGATCTGGCGCGGGTCGGCGACGATCAGCTTGGCGCCTTCGCGCAGGCGGCGCTTCATGCGCGAAGCAAAGACGGGATGCGCGTCGGTCGGGTTGGCGCCGATCACCAGCACGACGTCGGCATCCATCACCGAGTCGAAGTCCTGGGTGCCGGCCGAGGTGCCGAAGGCGGTCTTGAGGCCATAGCCGGTCGGCGAGTGGCAGACGCGCGCGCAGGTATCGACGTTGTTGTTACCCAGGGCGGCGCGGATCATCTTCTGCACCAGGAAGACTTCCTCGTTGGTGCAGCGCGAGGAGGTGATGCCGCCGACCGAGCTGCGGCCGTATTCTTCCTGGATGCGCTTGAACTCGGACGCGGCATATCCGATCGCCTCGTCCCAGGACACTTCCTTCCAGGGATCCGTGATCTTGGCGCGGATCATCGGCTTGGTGACGCGGTCCTTGTGGGTCGCGTAGCCCCAGGCGAAGCGACCCTTGACGCAGGAATGGCCGTGGTTGGCCTGGCCGTCCTTGTAGGGCGTCATGCGCACGACGCGGTTGCCCTGCATCTCGGCCTCGAACGAGCAGCCGACGCCGCAATAGGCGCAGGTCGTGATCACCGAGCGGTCGGGCTGGCCGTGCAGGATGACCGTGTTTTCCATCAGGGTCGCGGTCGGGCAGGCCTGGACGCAGGCGCCGCAGGACACGCATTCCGAGCCGAGGAAGCCTTCCTCGGCGCCGGCCGAGACGTGGGATTCGAAGCCGCGGTCGCCGATGGTCAGCGCGAAGGTCCCCTGGACCTCCTGGCAGGCGCGCACGCAGCGCGAGCAGACGATGCATTTCGACGCGTCGAAGGTGAAGTAGGGGTTCGAGGTGTCCTTCCCGGCTTTCAGGTGGTTCTCGCCCTCGTAGCCGTAGCGCACCTCGCGCAGGCCGACCGCGCCGGCCATGTCCTGCAGCTCGCAGTCGCCGTTGGCGGCGCAGGTCAGGCAGTCCAGCGGATGGTCGCTGATATAGAGCTCCATGACCCCGCGCCGCAGCTTGGCGAGCTTGTCGGTCTGGGTCGAGACCTTCATGTTCGGCTCGACCGGCGTGGTGCAGGAGGCGGGCGTGCCGCGCCGGCCCTCGATCTCCACCAGGCAGAGGCGGCAGGAGCCGAAGGGTTCGAGCGAGTCGGTCGCGCAGAGCTTCGGCACCTTGACGCCGGCGAGCGACGCTGCGCGCATGACCGAGGTGCCGGCCGGCACCGTAATGTCGATGCCGTCGATCTGCAGCGTGACCGCCAGCGTGTCGGTGCGCGCCGGGGTGCCACGGTCGGTATCGTTGTCCAGGGGCATGGTCGTGCCTCGCTTATTCCGCAGCTGCCCGGGAGGGCGCGCGGTCGAAGTCTTCGGGGAAATGGTCCATCGCGCTCAGTACGGGCATCGGCGTGAGCCCACCCAGCGCGCAGAGCGAGCCGTCGCGCATGACCTCGCAGAGGTCGCGCACGACATCGATATTGGAGACGACGTTTTCACCGCGCCGCACCTTGGCGATGGTCTCGGCGCCGCGGGTCGAGCCGATGCGGCAGGGCGTGCACTTGCCGCAGGACTCGATGGCGCAGAACTCGAACGCGAACTCGGCCTGGCGGGCGAGGTCGACCGTGTCGTCGAACACCACGATGCCGGCATGGCCGATCATGCCGCCCTTGGCCGCGAAGGCCTCGTAGTCGAACGGCGTGTCGAAGAGATGCGTCGGCCAGTAGGCGCCGAGCGGCCCGCCCACCTGCACCGCGCGGATCGGCCGGCCCGAGGCCGTGCCGCCACCGTATTCCTCCAGGATTTGGCGCAGCGACAGGCCGAAGGCGCGCTCGACCAGGCCGCCCTGCTTCACGTTGCCGGCAAGCTGGATCGGCATCGTGCCGCGCGACCGGCCGACGCCGAAATCCTTATAGAAGGCCGCGCCCTCGGCCAGGATCACCGGCACCGAGGCCAGCGACAGCACGTTGTTGATCACGGTGGGCTTGCCGAAGAGACCGGCGAGGGCGGGCAGGGGCGGCTTGAACCGCACCTGGCCGCGCTTGCCCTCCAGGCTTTCCAGCAGCGAGGTCTCCTCGCCGCAGATATAGGCGCCGGCGCCGAGCCGCGCTTCCAGGTCGAACGCCTTGCCGCTGCCCAGCATGTCGGGGCCGAGCAGCTTGGCGTCGCGCGCCCGCTCGATCGCGCGCTGCATCTGGCGGAAGGCATGCGGATACTCGGAGCGGATATAGACGTAGCCCTTGGTCGCGCCGACGGCGACGCCGGCGATCGCCATGCCCTCGATCAGGGTGAAGGGATCGCCCTCCATCAGCATGCGGTCGGCGAAGGTGCCACTGTCGCCCTCGTCGGCGTTGCAGACGATGTATTTCTGGTCGGCCGCCGCGCCCAGCACGGTCTTCCACTTGATGCCGGTGGGGAAGCC
>JAEULC010000427.1 GCA_016792605.1 Rhodospirillales bacterium | reverse complement strand
GTGGTGCGCAACGACGGCGCCATCGACCAGCTCGAGGAGGTGGTGCAGACCCAGACGATGCGCCTGCTGGCGCTCCGCCAGCCCGTGGCGCGGGACCTGCGCGACATCCTGGCGGCGATCAAGATCGCCAGCGACATCGAGCGCATCGGCGACCTGGCCGCCAACATCGCCAAGCGCGCCATCGCGCTGAACCAGTCCGCCCCGGTCCGTCCGGTCGCGGCCGTGCCGCGCATGGGCAAGCTGGCGCAGCAGGCGATCAAGGATGTGATCGATGCCTATGTCGAGCACGACGCGCAGAAGGCGATCGCGGTTTGGAAGCGCGACGACGACCTGGACGACCTGACCTCCAGCCTTTTCCGCGAGCTGCTCACCTACATGATGGAAGACCCGCGCTCGATCAGCCCTTGCGCGCACCTGCTGTTCATCGCCAAGAACATCGAGCGCATCGGCGACCACGCGACCAACATCGCCGAGACGGTGCATTTCCTGGTCATGGGCCAGCGCCCGACCACGGCGCGGCCGAAGGGCGATACGTCGAGCTATGAGGTCGTCGAGCCGCCCGATCTGACCGAGGCACAACAGAATCTAGGCAAGGCGGGGACCCCATGACCTTGAAGCCGAACATTCTGATCGTCGAGGACGAGGCCGCGCTGACGGCCATGCTGCGCTACAACTTCGAGCGCGAGGGTTTTCGCGTCAGCGAGGCGAGCGACGGCGAGGAGGCGATGCTGTCGGTGGTAGAGGCCAAGCCCGACCTGATCCTGCTGGACTGGATGCTGCCGCACCTCTCGGGCATCGACCTGTGCCGCCAGCTCCGCCGTGGCTCCGGCACGCGCGACATCCCGATCATCATCGTGACCGCGCGCGGCGAGGAGTCGGACAAGATCCGGGGCTTGAACACCGGCGCCGACGACTACGTCACCAAGCCCTTCTCGCCGCAGGAGCTGGTGGCCCGCGTGCGCGCCGTGCTGCGCCGTTCGCGCCCGGCGCTGGGCGACGCCGTGCTGCGCCATGCCGGGCTGGAGATGGACCTGTCGGCGCACCGGGTGAAGCGCAACGCCCGCGACGTGCATCTCGGCCCGACCGAGTTCCGCCTGCTGCGCCACTTCCTGGAGCATCCGGGCCGCGTGTTCAGCCGCGAGCAGCTGCTGGACGCGGTCTGGGGCCGGGACGTCGAGGTCGAGCTGCGCACCGTCGACGTGCATATACGCCGGCTGCGCCAGGCGCTGAACGCCGGGGGCGAGGGCGACGCGATCCGCACCGTCCGCTCCGCCGGCTACGCCCTGGCCGAGGAGTAGGCTCCGCCCCTATAGTGGGGGATGACCGCGCTCGACGGCGCCGGCCGGCGCCGCGCCCTCATCCTCACCGCGCAGATCACGATCGTTGCCGTCGCGACCGGCGCGACGGTCGGCACGCTGCTGTCGAGCGACGTGCGCGTCGGCGCCGTCCTGGGCGCGCTGGCCTCGGCGCTCATCACGGTGATGCTGTGCGGCTTCGAGCTGGTGGTGATGGCGGGCCCGCTGGGCCGCAGCCTGCGCCGGCTGCCGTTCTTCGCGCTGTTCCTGCTGCGGACCGCGATCTACCTCGCCGTCGCCTATCTCGGCTTCCTTGCCAGTCACGGCGTCATTCTCGGCGACTGGAGCTGGACGAGTTTCGACCGGACGCGCGCCTGGTCGCTGGTCTATGCCGGCCTGTTCAGCATCGCGGTCAATTTCGTGATGCTGGTGCGCCGCCTGGCGGGCCCCGGCGTGATCGCGCGCTTCGTGCTCGGCCGCTACCACCATCCGCGGCACGAGCGACGCTACCTGCTGTTCCTCGACATGGTCGGGTCGACCGGGGCGGCCGAGCGCCTGGGGCCGGAGCGGTTCCACCTGCTGCTCAACCGGGTGATGTACGACATCGCCGGCCCGGTCGCGGCCTATGGCGGCGAGATCCACAAATACGTGGGCGACGAGGCCATCGTGACGTGGCTGGCGGCCGGTTCGGGCATCGATCCGCGGCCGGGCGCCTGTGCGCTCGCGATCCAGGAGGCCCTCGCCGCCCGTGCCGACGCCTATGTCCAGGAGTACGGCGCCCCGGTGCGCTTGCGCGCCGGGCTGCACCTGGGCGAGGTCGTGACCGGCGAGCTGGGCGACCAGCGCCAGGAGATCGCCATGCTTGGCGACGGCATCAATACCGCCGCCCGGCTGGTCGACGCGGCGCGCGAGACCGGCCAGGCAGTCGTGGCGACGGTCGGATCGGTCGACCCCGCCGGCCTGCCCGCGGCCTGGCGCGTGCGCCCCCTGGGGCTCGTGGCCCTGCGCGGCAAGCAGGCCCCGCTGGACCTTCTGGCGCTGGAGCGCGTTCCGGCGGATTGACCGGCCTGCGTTGACGCGCCCCCGGCCGATGGCTAGGGTCCGGCCAAACGCGAACGCCCGGGAATAGCGGAGGAAACACGATGATCGCGCGTCGATGGCTTGGCTTTGGAGCAATCGCGGCAATGGCCGCCCTGGCGTTGCCGGCGCTTACCGCCAACGCCGCCGACAAGGTCAGCGTCTCGGCGCTCACCTTCGTGTCCTCGGCGCCGCTGTTCATCGCCCAGGACCGCGGGCATTTTGCCAAGGAAGGCCTGGAGGTCGAGATCAAGTTCTTCGCCGCGGCCCAGCCGGTCGCGGTCGCCGTCACCTCGGGCGACGTCGATTTCGGCACGACCGGCCTGACCGCCGGCTTCTTCAACCTCGCCGGCAAGGGCACGATCAAGATCATCTGCGCCCAGTCGCGCGAGGAGAAGGGCTGGGAGTTCAACGCCTATGTCGCGTCGAATCAGGCCTATGCCCAGGGCCTGACCGGCCTCGACAAGCTCGTGGGTAAGAGTTTCGGCATCTCCACCGTCGGCTCCAGCCACCACTACATGCTGGGCAAGCTGGCCGAGAAGCGCGGCTTCGGCATCGACCAGGTGAAGCTGGCGCCGCTGCAGTCCGTGCCCAACATGATCGCGGCGGTGAAGAGCGGGCAGGTCGATGCCACCCTGCTGCCGGCGCAGTACGCCAACGACCTGCAGGCCAAGGGCGAGGCCAAGGTCATCGGCTGGGTGCACGACGAGACGCCGTGGCAGCTCGGCGCCGTCTTCGCCAGCCCGAAGACGATCGCCGAGCGCCGCCCGGTCGTGGAGAAGTTCGTGCGCGCCTGGGTGGCGGCCGCCGCCGAGTACGACGCCGCCTTCCAGAAGCGCGACGCCCAGGGCAAGCGCGTGTTCGGCCCCGGGTCCGACGAGCTGATGGCGATCATTACCAAGTACACCAAGACGCCGCCCGAGGTGATCAAGGTTAGCCTGCCTTATATCGATCCGCAGGGCCGGCTGCTGGTGCGCGACCTCTACGACCAAGTGCGCTGGTACCAGGGCCAGAAGATGGTCGACGCGACGGTCGACGCCAAGGACATCGTCGACCTCAGCTTCGTCAAGGGCCACCTGGACCTGCCGAAGTAGCGCACGCCCGGGACGCCAGCGCTGCCATGGAGCTCGTGATCGACGGCGTCGGCCATGCCTATGACGGGCTGCAGGTGCTCCAGGGCATCGACCTGGTGGTGCACGACGGCGAGACGCTGGCGCTGATCGGCCCGTCGGGCTGTGGCAAGTCGACGCTCCTTGGCATTCTCGGCGGCCTGTTGCAGCCGACCGCAGGCGCGGTGCGGCTGCGCGGCCAGCCGCCGGCCGGCACGCTCAATCCCTTCACCTATGTGTTCCAGGATTTCGCCCTGCTGCCCTGGCGGAGCGTCGAGGGCAATGTCTCGCTGGCACTGGAACATCACGCACTTGACGCCGCGCAGCGCCAGGCCACGATCGACGAGGTGCTGGCGCTGACCGGCCTCAGCGAGTTCCGCGCCGCGCTCCCCAAGCAGCTCTCCGGCGGCATGCGCCAGCGCGTCGGCATCGCCCGGGCACTGGCGGCGAAGCCCGCGGTGCTGCTGCTCGACGAGCCGCTGTCGGCGCTCGACGCCCAGACCCGCGACCTGCTGCTGGAGGATTTCGAGCGGCTCTGGGCGCTGCGCAAGGTCACCGCGGTCTACGTGACCCATAATCTCGACGAGGCGCTGCGCCTCGCCGACCGCATCGTCGTGCTGTCGCGCCGCCCCGGCCGCATTCGCGAGGTGGTGACGGTCGACGTTCCGCGTGCCGCGCGCAGCGTCGCGGCGCTGGCGTCCTTGCGCGACCGGCTGTGGCGCCTGATCCGCGACGAGGCGGCCTCGGCCGACCGCGAGATGGCGCTTGCTCATGGCTGACGGGGCCGAACGTACCATCCCGTTCCGCGGCGGCGGCTTCGCGCCGCGCGCGCGCCGCCTGCCCGCGGTCGTCACCTTCGCGCTGCTGATCGCGGCGTGGCAGGCGGCCTCGACCTGGCGCCTGGTCAATCCCCTGTTCCTGCCCAGCCCGGCCGAGATCAGCAACGCACTTTATACGTTGGCGGCATCGGGCGAGCTGTGGCTGCACATCGCCGCCTCGGTCAAGCGCATCGCGCTCGGCTGGCTCCTGGGCACCGCGGCCGGCCTTGCTGTTGGCATCGCCATCGGGCTCTCCAGCCTGGCCCGCTCGGTCGGCGTGCCGCTGGTATCGGCGCTGTTTCCGATTCCGAAGATCGCGCTGCTGCCGCTGTTCATCCTGTGGTTCGGCATCGGCGAGCCGTCGAAGCTCGCGACCATCGGCCTCGGCGTGTTCTTCCCGACCGCGGTCGCGGCCTTCGGCGCGGTCGACAACGTGCCCCGCAGCCTGATCCGCATGGCGCAGAGCTTCGGCCTGCCCACCGCCGACATCGTGCGCAAGGTCGTGCTGCCCGGCGCCCTGCCGGGCATCCTTTCCGGCTTCCGCATCTCGGCCTCGATCGCCCT
>JAEULC010000462.1 GCA_016792605.1 Rhodospirillales bacterium | reverse complement strand
CTTGTCATGGACGAGCCCTGCTCGGGCCTCGACCTCGGCAACCAGGTCCGCATCCTCGGCGTGATCCGCGACCTGGCGCGCGACGGCTACGCGGTGCTCCTGACCTCGCACCTGCCCGACCACGCCTTCCAGCTCGGCGGCTTGGCGGCGCTGCTGAAGAACGGGCGGATGCGCGGTCCGGCACCGGCCGATGCCCTGCTCGACGCCGAACTTCTCGGCGACCTCTACGACACGCCGATCGCGGTGATCCGCGCCGGCGACGGGCGGCGCGTCTGCGTGCCCGTGATACCGGGAAGCTGAAGGAGAGGTCATGCGCATCCGGCGCCGCGCCCTGCTCGCCGCCTCGGCCGCGGCCCTGCTCCTGCCCCGCGCCGCCCGCGCGCAGTCGACGCGCACGGTCACCGACATGGCCGGGCGCAAGGTGGCGCTGCCGGCCAAGATCGCGCGTGTGGTGACGCTGGGCTCGCTGCCCGTGATCAACAGCTTCGTCTTCGCCATGGGCGAGGGCCGGACGCTGCTCAACGGCCTCGCCGATTTCGACCGGCCGCATTGGAAGTACCAGACCGTGTTTGCGCCGCACCTGAAGGGCCTGCCGCGGATGCAGCAGCCGAACCGCGAGCCGAACGTCGAGGCGATCCTGCTGGCCAGGCCCGACGTGGTGCTGACCATGCACCGGGAGAGCGTCGGCCTGCTGGAGTCGCGCGGCATTGCGGTGGTGTTCCTGGCTTGGCGCGAACCCGAGGACGCCAAGGCCTGCATGGCGATTCTCGGCGAGGTCTTCGGCAAGCCCGAGGTCGCCAGGCGCTACACCGCCTATTTCGACGGAACGCTGCACCAGGTGCGCGCGACGCTCGCCGGCGTGACGGAGAAGGAGCGCCCGCGCGTCCTCTACATGCAGCCGGGCACGCTCACCCAGCCCAGGCTGATCGCCGAGTGGTGGATTCCGGCGGCGGGCGGGGTCAGCGTCACCAACGACGGCCGAACGGCGGAGAGCAGGAGCTTCACCCTGGAACAGGTGATCGCCTGGGATCCGGACATCCTGATCGTGACGGATCCCAGGGACGTGACGCTGGTGCAGACCGACCGCGTGTTCCGCGAGTTGCGCGCGGTCAAGTCGGGCAAGGTCTACATCGTGCCGATCGGCGCCCATACCTGGGCCAACCGCACGTCGGAGCAGCCGCTGACCGTGCTGTGGGCGGCCAAGACCTTCCATCCCGCCCGCTTCCCCAGCCTCGACCTTGCCGCCGAGACCGATCGCTTCTACCGCGAGTTCTTCGGCCATGCGCTTGCGAAGCCGGAGATCGACGAGATCCTGAGCGGCGCGCTATAGTGCGGCGATGACGACGACCGCGAAGCGGCTCTGCGCGGCGGCCACGATCCTGGTCCTGGCGACCGGGCTCGGCGCCTGCTCGAAATGCGACATGTCGGGATTCCTGAAGTCCTGCGGCTCGACCGCGCCCAAGGCGATCGCGCTGCCGCTTTAGGTTTCCTGCGCCGGGCGGTTGAACGCCAGCCACAGCATGGTGGTGAGGATTTCCGTGGTGCGCAGGAATCGCGCGCGCGGGCCCGCGATCACGACCATGGCCGAGGCACGCAGCAGGCGCTGGCGCAGGTCCTCGGGCGAGACGCCTTCGGCCGGCGGCGCGCCGAGCCCCGGCCCCGCCGCCGGGTAGAGGTCGGGCAGGGCGAGGTTGCCGGCGAGCGCCGCGATGCGCTGCTCCTCGAAGCTGTCGGCCTCGAGCAGATGCGCGAAGGCGTTGCGGATCTTCAGCACGGTCAGCAGATCCTTAAGCGCCGGCTCGTCGATCAGCCCGATGGCGAAGGCGACCTGGGCGCGGGTCTTGGGGCTGCCCAGCGCGCCGCCGTCGCGGAACAGCTCGTCGAACAGCTTGCCGTCCTCGGTATCGGTCCATCGCGCCTGGATCGCGAGGACGAGGCGGCGGTCGATCAGGATCGGCGCGGACAGGCCGACGACGCGGTCGGGCTGGGACGCGAGCGCGCCGAGGAAACGCTCCTCGTGCGGGTCGCGGGTGAGCCAGGACATGGAGCCTCCGGACGCAGGGGTCGTCCGCCATCATAGCGCGGCCGGCCGGCCGCGCCCGGCATCATAGCGCGGCCTGCTCCGCAGGCGAGCGATCAGGCCTCGCGCCCGTCGGCCCAGTAGAGCTGCGAAAGCACCGCGATGATGTCGACCGTGCGGCCGTCGCTGGCCAGCGGCACCATGCAGTTCTCGACGCGCTGGTGGTCCTTGTGGTGCGCCAGGCGGACCGAGCCCTTGCGGTAGGTGGGCATGCGCCGGTTGACCATCTGGGTCAGCCGCTCGATCACGACGGGCTTGCCGCCGGCACTGGCGTGGACCTCGTCGAACCACTGCCCGGTCACTTCGCGCTGCAGGGTCTCGACCTCCTTGGTGCCGACCAGGCGGTAGCGGAACCGCGGCGGGCGATGCGCGTCGGGCGGGCGCACGACGTCGAGCAGCCACAGGCGCGAGATCAGGTCCGGCATCGCCAGCGGGTCGATATGCTGCCGGCCCGGCAGCAGCCCGGGCGCCGGCACGCGGTCGAGCCAGTACTGGAAGAAGCGGTCGATGCGCTCGCCCCAGCCCGACCGGTCGGTCGCCGCCGAGCACTCGATCCAGTCATTCCCGCCCGGGCGCAGGAGTGTTGCCTGTCTTTGCGACAAAATATGCAGCATGGCGGCACCATGCCATGCGCGTTGTTACCGCCGGCTTAATCGCTCCGATAAGTTGCAGTTGACACAAATCCCGTCGACCGCCGGCAATTGGCATGCACCGGGATATGCGCAGGGCGCGCCGCCGTGGCATGATCCGCCGCAAATCCGCGGAGGAACAAGCCCATGCGTATCGCCTGCCTGCATACGATCGACAGCAACGTCCCGGTGTTCGAGGCCGCGCGCGCGGCCCTCGGCCTGGACATCGAGCTCAGCCACCAGGTGCGCGACGACTACCTGAAGGACGCCGAGCGCGCCGGCGGACTGACCGCGGCCATCGCGGCGCGGACCGCCGAATCGCTGGAAGCCCTGGGCGCGGACGCCGACGCGGTGCTGCTGACCTGCTCCACCCTGGGCCCGTCGATCGCCGGGGTGGCGGAAAAGATCGGCAAGCCTGTCCTGCGGGTCGACGGCGCGCTGGCGGAGGCCGCGGTGCGCAAGGGCGGCCGGGTGGTCGTGCTGTGCGCGGTCGAGACGACGATCGAGCCGACCCGGGCACTGTTCGCCGCGGCCGCCGCCAGCACCGGGGCGACGATCGAGATGCGGCTGGTGCCCGACGCCTGGCCCGAGTTCAAGGCCGGGCGCCTGGAACGCTACTTCGCCCTGGTCGCCGCCGCCGCCGACCGGGCGGCCGCCGAGCCGGGCGTCGCCGCCGTGGCCCTGGCCCAGGCGTCGATGGCCGGCGCAGCGCAGAAATGCCGCCTGAAGCCGCTGACCAGCCCGGCCGTCGGCCTGGCCGCCGCCAGCGCCGCCGCGCAAGGGCGGAAGGCGCCGGCGGCGGAGTAGCCTTCAGCCCAGGATCCGTTCCCGCCAGCGCAGCCTAGGCCAGCCGCGCCAGCACCTGTGCGTCAACCCAGGCGCAGAGGTGGTTGTCGGAACGCCATAGCGGGCCCGGGTCGGAATAGCGTCCGATCACTTCCGCGCCGAGCGCGCGGTAGAAGGCGAGCGCCGGATCGTTGCCGACGACGACGCCGAGGCCGATGCCCCGGTAGCCGAGATCGGCCAGCCGGCCGGCAAGCGTCGCCAACAGCGCCCGCCCGATGCCCTGGCGCGCGAAGGCCGTCGCGACGTAGAGGTACTTCACCTCGCCGAGATCGCCGTAGGCCGGGTCGGCCGGTGCGCCGCCATGGGCGAAGCCGGCGAGCGCGCCGCCCTTCTCCGCCACCAGCGTCACGCTGCCTGGCTTCGGCGTCGCCAGAAGCGCCCTCCAGTTCCGCTGCCGAGCAACGACGTCGAGCGCGTCATAGGCCGCCACGGGCGCCAGGTCGCGGTAGGTGCGGCGCCAGATATCGACATGCAGCGCGGCGATGGCGTCGGCGTCGCCGGCGAGGGCCACGCGGATCGCGAGGGCCAAGGCGTCAGTCCCGCGCCATCCGCCGGCGCAACCGTCGCAGCCCGAGCCAGACCACGGCCGCCACCGGCGCCACGGCCAGCGCCGCCGCCAGGTCGGGCTCCACCGGCAGGCCCGCGGTCCTGAGTCCCTTCGCCGCATAGGCGACGAGACCGACGACGTAGTAGCAGATCGCGGCAACCGACAGGCCCTCGACGGTCTGCTGCAGGCGGAGCTGCAGCCGCGCGCGCCGATCCATCGACGCGAGCAGGTCGCGATTCTGGGCCTCGAGCGCCACGTCGACCCTGGCGCGGAGCAGCGCGGTGGCGCGCGCCAGGCGCACCGAGATCGTCTCCAGCCGCTCGCCGACCGAAACGCAGGTCCGCATCGCCGGAGCCAGGCGCCGGTCCATGAACTCGCCGATGGTCTGCAGCCCCTCGATGCGCTGCTCGCGCAGCTCCTCGATCCGGCGCAGCACGAGCTGGTGGTAGGCGCGGCCCGCGCCGAAGCGATAGGTGGTCGCAGCCGCGATCCGCTCCGCCTCGGCCGCCAGCGACACCAGGCGGTCGAGCAGCCGGCGCTCGTCGTCCAGCCCGGCGATGGTCGACAGGCCCTGGGTCAGCCGCGCCAGTTCCTCGCCGATCGCGTCGATGCGCGGCGCATGCTCGCGCGCCACCGGCAGGGCGAGCAGCGCCATCATGCGGTAGGTCTCGATCTCGAGCAGGCGCTGCATCATCCGGCCGGCCTGGCGCGGCCCCATGCGCCGCCCGTCGGCAGCGCAATCGCGCACGAGGATGCGCCCGAACCCGTCGGCATGGAGCTGGAAATCGGTCCAGGCATGGGCCACGCCGCCGGAAATCCCGCTGCCCGCCGTCGTGTCCGCCACCAGGACGCGCGCCAGGGCGTCGGCGTCCGGCATGGGGCTCTCCGGCGATTGCAGCACCAGATGCGTCGCCACCAGCACGCTGCCCGGCATGGCGGCCATCCAGTCCTGGGGCACCCTCGTGATCGCCGCCTCGTCGAAGGCGCCCCCGCCGGCGGTCACTGCGCCCTGAAGCATGAAGATGTAGGTCGAGAACTCGGTATGACGCTCCCACTTCAGGGCGAAGGCGCCGAAGCCGGCGGCGAAGTGCGTTGCGCCGGGCAAGGGCGGCGGCACGCCATGGCGGCGGCACAGCGCCTCGAGATGGGCCAGGTCGGCGGCGGCACCGGCCTCGCCCCACAGCACGGCGAGGTGCGAAGCCCGCATGGGCGCGGTGACCGAGGCGAACGGCCGCGCATGCACCTCGTTGTTCAGCGCCGCGCGCCGGCGGTCTTCGGTGAACTGCGGCATCGATTCTACCCCTGCCCCGACGCTTGCGATACGGCGTTGGCCCAGAAATCGATCATAGCCAGGATCGCCGGACCGCCGCCAGCGAGGGTCGCGCGGAGGCCGTCCGCCGCCAAATCCAGTCGCGCGCTGCGCCGCCGCCGCTATACTTCGCCGCAAGCAGTGCGAGAACTGCCGCCTGAGGCCTTGGGGGAGACCGATGGAATTCTACGCCAGCTTCGAGCAGCTCAAGCATCACCTGTTCCAGGCGCCGCTGGGCATGGTCCTGCCCATCTTCCTGTTCGTGATCCTGGCCGAGGCCCTGGTGATGATCCTGCGCGGCAGGGCCTACCCGGTGAAGCACACCGGCGTCTCGCTGCTGATCTGGGCGGGGCA
>JAEULC010000452.1 GCA_016792605.1 Rhodospirillales bacterium | reverse complement strand
AAGCGCGACAGGGTCATGTGCCAGCGCCGCCAGAAATCGCGGATCGACGTGGCGCGGTAGGGCGCCAGGAAGTTGACCGGCAGCATCAGCCCGAGCAACAGGCCGATGCCCATCGCCATGTCGGAATAGCCGGAGAAGTCGAAATAGATCTGCAGCGCGAAGGCGAGGCCGGCGCACCAGCCGTCGACGAGGCCGACCGCGTTGCCCTGCGCCGCCGACTGGAATACCGGATCGGCGAGGCGCGCGAGCGGGTCGGCGATCATCACCTTCTTGGCGATGCCGAGCGTCAGCAGCACCGCGCCGCGCGCGATCCTTTCCTGCCAGCCCTGGCGCAAGGGGTGCAGCGCGAACTGGTCGATGATCTCGTGGTGGCGGATGATCGGACCCGCGATCAGGTGCGGGAACAGCACGACCCAGAGCGCGTAGTCGGCGAACCGGTAGCGTGGCGCGGTTCCGCGGCCGAGATCGACGAGATAGGAGATCTGCTGGAAGGTGAAGAAGGAGATGCCGAGCGGCAGCACGATTCCGAAGGGATCGTGCTTCAGGCCCAGCACCGCCTCGATGCTGCCGATCGCGAAGTCTGCGTACTTGAACACGCCGAGCAGCAGAAGGTTCGCCGCAACCCCCAACAGCACGCCCAACCGCAGCGGCAACCGCCGCCCCAACAGCAGGGACAGCAGCCAGTTGACCAGCACCGAAGCAATCAGCAGCGGCACCAGGCGCCAGTCCCAGTAGCCATAGAAGACCAGCGACGCCGCGATCATCATCCAGCGCCGCACGCCGCCATGGCGGCCCGAATCACCCTCGCGCCGGGCGAGCGCGTAGTAGACCGCGAGCGTCACGGGCAGGAAGGCGAGCAGGAAGGCCTGGGTATGGAACAGCATGCGAACGCCTGAAGGAGGGCGGCGGCGACCCTAACAGCGCCCTCCGGCCCATGCACGCACCATCGCGCCCCTAGTCGGAACGCCTCCTGGACCTACCGCATCTGGGGTCGCCGGCGGTTACAACTCAGTCACAGCTTGGCCATAATCGCCGGGCGAAATAACCCGCCTCCGGATACCGCGCTCCGGCCCGAATTTCAGGCCGATGCTGCATTGCAGCGAATCAGTCCACTGGCTGTGGGCGATCAGCAACAGATGAGCGATGTCTAGGGGTTAAGACCTAAAAGCCTAGGAATTACATTAACCAAGGGTTATGGTTTTCCGGCTCATGGACGGGATCACAAAATACGTGTTTCGCCAGGTCGGAACCGTGATGTTTTTCATCACGCTGTGCCTGACCCTGGCGATCTGGCTGACCCAGTCCCTGCGGTTCGTCGACCTGATCGTCAACCGCGGGCTGCCCGTCGTCGAGTTTCTTTACCTCTCGATGCTGCTGCTGCCGCGGTTCCTGGTTGTGGTGCTGCCGGTCGCCCTCTTCGCCTCGGTGCTGTTCACCTACAACCGGCTGACGATGGACAGCGAGCTGATCGTCTGCCGCGCCGTCGGGTTCAGCCAGGCGGCGCTCGCCCGGCCGGCCGTCCTGCTCGCCGGCCTGGTGATGCTCGTCCTCTACGGGATGAATCTCTATTTCCTGCCCGCGTCCTACGCCGCCTTCAAGGATCTGCAGTGGGCGATCCGCAACGAGTACTCGAACATCCTGCTGCAGGAAGGCGCGTTCAACGAGGTGGCGCCGAACGTCGTCGTCTATGTGCGCCACCGCGAGGGCGACGGCGACCTTCGCGGCATCATGGTGCACGACATGCGCCGCGCCGACGCGCCGGTGACGCTGATGGCGGAGACCGGCGCGCTGATCCGCACCGAGGCGGGGCCGCGGGTGATGCTGGTCAACGGCAACCGCCAGGTGGTCGACCGCGGCACCAAGCGCGTGTCGCTGCTGTATTTCGACCGCTACACCGTCGAAATCAACGCCGAGCGGGCGCAGGTGGAGAATCGCTGGCATGAGCCGCGCGAGCGCTTCCTCGGCGCCCTGTTCTTTCCCGACGATTCTCCCGCCGACCGGCGCTACCGGCTGCAGATCATCGCCGAGGGGCATAACCGGCTTTCGTCGCCGCTGCTGGCGCTCGCCTTCACCATGGTGGCCGTCGCCGCCCTGCTGCATGGCGACTTCAACCGGCGCGGCCAGTCGGCGCGGATCCTGATCGCCTGCGTCGTGGTGATCGCGCTGCAGGCGGCCGCGATGGGGCTGGTCAGCCTGGGCGCGCGCAGCACCTCGGCCCATCTCGCGATGTACCTGCTGCCGATCGTGACCGTCGCCGTGTCGCTCTGGGTGATGGTCCACCGCCGCCGGCGCCCGGCCGCCCCGGCGGCGGCCGTGGCGGCCGAGTAGCGGGACCGGCGCCATGCGCATGTCGACCACGCTTTTCGTGTATATCGCGCGCCAGTTCCTGTTCGCCGTCCTCGGCGTCTTTGCCACGCTGCTCGCCATCATCTTCCTGTTCGACGTCATCGAGCTGATGCGCCGCGCCTCGGGCAAGGAGCAGGTGACGATCCTGGTCATCCTGCAGATGGCCACCTTCAAGCTGCCGAAGATGGAAGCGGAGGTGATGCCCTTCGCCATGCTGTTCGGCTCGATGTTCGCCTTCTGGCGCCTGACGCGCAGCAACGAGCTGGTCGTGGCGCGCGCCGCCGGCATCTCGGTGTGGCAGTTCCTGCTGCCCGGCCTGTCGATCGCGGCCGCGATCGGCATCATCCAGGTCGGCCTGTTCAGCCCCATCGCCTCGGTCCTGCTCGCCAAGTTCGAGCGCATGGAGGGGCTGTTCTTCCGCGGCCAGGTCAGCGCGCTGTCGGTGTCCTCCACCGGCCTCTGGCTGCGCCAGGGCGACAGCAACGGCCAGGCGGTGATCCACGCCACGCGCATGGACCAGGCCACCAACGAGCTGCAGAACGTCGTCGTGTTCCTGTACCAGGGCGCCGACAAGTTCGCCGGACGGCTCGACGCGGCCGCCGGCCGGCTCGGCAACGGCGTGTGGCACCTGGAGCGGGTGAACGTCTCGCTGCCCGACCAGCCGACCAGCTTCGCGGCGACCTACGAGCTGCCGACCGACCTGACGCTCGAGCGCATCCAGGATAGCTTCGCCTCGCCCGACACGATGTCGTTCTGGGACCTGCGCGGCTTCATCAGCACGCTGGAAAAGGCGGGATTCTCGGCCCACCGCCACCGGCTGCATTTCCACGCCCAGCTCGCGGTGCCGCTGCTGCTCTGCGCCATGGTGTTGATCGCGGCCACCTTCTCGCTGAGGCCCACCCGCCGCGGCGGTACCGCCTACATGGTGCTCGGCGGGGTGATCGCCGGGTTCCTGCTGTTCTTCATCTCCGACATCGTGTTCGCGCTCGGCCTGTCGGCGACGATCCCGGCCATCCTCGCCGCCTGGACCCCCGCCGGGGTCAGCTCGATGCTGGGCGCGGCGATGCTGCTGCATCTCGAGGACGGCTGATGCGCGCGCGCCGCTGCCCCCTTCTCGTTGCGCTCGCGTTCCTGGCAGCCTTGCTGGCGGCGGCGCCCGCGCGCGCGCAGGGGCCGACCTTCGATTCGTCGCAGGCCGCCGTCATCAC
>JAEULC010000410.1 GCA_016792605.1 Rhodospirillales bacterium | reverse complement strand
GGGGGCTGGCCGCGGACGGGCCGGCCCGGCGATCGGGCGGCGCTTCGTGGCCGGCTTCGGCGCCTTCTTCAGGGCGGGCTTAGTCGCCTTCGCCTTAGGTTTCGCTTTAGGTTTAGCGGATGACTTTAGTGACTTGATTTTTCTTGGCTTAGCTGGCTTCTTGGCAGCGGTCTTCGTGCGCTTGGCCGGCGGGGTTTTCTTCGGCGGTGCCTTGCCCGCGCCCGGCTTCTTCTTGCTTGTCATCGACCCCCTCCTGCCGCGATCCGTGCACCACGCCGCAGCAAATCTGCGCCGCAGTTTAGCCATGGAATGCCCGAGGTCCAATATTTCTGACGTGGAATGAATGTCTTAACGCGCGGCCCTGGCCTTGGGTGCCATCGCCTTGTAGGGTCGCCCGGGGCATCGGGAGGAACCGCGCGCACCATGGCAGAGACCGCCATCGACCTGACCGCGACGGTGCGCCAGGCGATCGAGCACCATCGCGCCGGGCGGCTGCGCGAGGCCGAGCAGGTCTGCCGCCAGGTGCTGCGCCAGGACCCGGCCCAGCCCCAGGCCCTGACCCTGCTGGGCGTGATCGCCCGCCAGGCCGGGCGGACCGATACGGCGATCGAGCTGTTCCGCCGGGCGACCGTGGCGGCCCCCTCCTATGCCGACGCCTACTACAATCTGGGTAATGCGTTGCGCGACCGGAACGACCGGGTGGGGGCCGTCGCGGCCTATGACCGGGCGCTGGCGCTGCGGCCTGACCAGGCGGGCTGGCACAACAACCGGGCGGTGGTGCTGCTGGCCGAGGGCGACGCAGCCGGGGCGGAGGCTGGGTTCCGCCGCGCGGTCGAGCTGGAGCCCCGCTATGCCGAGGCCCACAGCAATCTCGGCAACGCGCTTCTGAAGCAGGGGCGGCTGGACGAGGCGGTTACCGCCTACCGCCAGGCGCTGGCGATCAACCCGGATTTTCCCGGGGCGCTCGCGAACCTGGGCGGGGCGCTGATCCAGGCCGGGCGGATCGCCGAGGCCCTGGCGCCGCTCGACCGGCTGCTCGCCCGCGACCCGCAGCAGGTGCGCGCCGTCGCCTACAAGGCGATCGCGCTGCGCGAGCTAGGCCGCCATGCCGAGGCCGACGTGCTGGAGGACGTCGAGCTGCTGGTCGGACGCGACCGCCCGCCGCCGCCCCTCGGCTATGCCGACATGGCGGATTTCAATGCCCAGCTCGTCGCCGACATCCGCAGCCACCCGACTCTCACGAAGGATTGGGATCCCTACCAGCGCGCCGCCCGGCACGGCTCCGTTGCCGTCGACCTGCTGGCGCACAAGACCCCGACCATCGCGGCCTTCGAGGCGATGATCCGGCGCGCCATCGACGGGTTCGCCGCGAGCCTGCCCGACCGGCCGGGTCACCCCTTCCTGCACCGGAAGCCCCGCCGCTACGACCTGATCGTCTGGGCGAACATCCTGGCCGAGTCCGGTCACCAGGCCGCGCATATCCACAATCTCGGCTGGCTCAGCGGCGTCTACTACCCGTTCATCCCCGAAGTTGTGCGAGACGGCGATCCCGACTGCCTGGGCTGGATCGAGTTCGGCCGGCCGGGCTACGACCTGCCCTGCCGCTACGAGCCCCGGGTGACCGCGATCAAGCCCGAGAACGGGCTGATCCTGATGTTCCCCAGCTATTTCTGGCACCGCACGATCCCGTTCCAGGGCGCGCCCGAGCGCATCTCGATCGCCTTCGACGTGCACATGCGGGAATGATGCGCCGCCAATGACGCAGCCCAAGATCGACGTCGTGAACTCGACCACCGCGCGCGAGACCGAGGCGATGCTGAAGCGCGTCGACGGGCCGGTGCTGCAGATCGGTAGCCGGGCGCAGATCGTCGACCGGCAGGAGAACCGCTGGCGCAACCTGGTCCAGGGCAAGCGCTTCGTCGGCATGGACCTAGAGGCCGGCGAGAATGTCGATGTGGTTGGCGACGTCTGCGCCGGCTTCGATCAGCTCGACCGGACGCTGGGCGGCGAGCGCTTCGGCTTCATCCTGTGCAGCCACGTGCTGGAGCACACGAAGAAGCCCTGGGTGGCGGCCGAGAACATCACGCGGCTGCTGCGGCCGGGCGGGCACTGCTTCATCGCCGTGCCCTGGGTCCAGGCCTATCACGGGTTTCCGCATGACTACTGGCGCATCTCGTTCCACGGCCTGGCCGAGCTGTTCCCTGATGTGGAGATTCTCGACGCCTACTACAGCGCCAGCGGCACGGGCTTCGACGTCGCCTACAAGGTGCTGGTCGACGGCAGAATCGATGTGGCGCGCACGCCCTGGGAGGTCGAGGCCCAGCTCTTCCAGGTGCTCTTGGAGCGCGACCGCAACCAAGCCTTCCTCGCCGAGCAAGCGAAGGCCGGCCAGCGCAAGCTGCTGCTGGCGCGCGGCTACATGCCGGTGACGCTGGTCAACATCTTCGCCCGAAAACCCTAGCCTAAGCCCGGCTAGCGCCCGTAGCGCTTCGCGCCGAAGACGCAGACCATGACCGCCAGGGCGGCGAGCCCCATCGACGGCGCGATGTGCTCGCCGAGGATCAGGCCCGCGAGCGCCAAGCCGCAGAACGGTTGCAGGAGCTGGAGCTGCCCGACCGCGGCGATGCCGCCCTGAACCAGGCCGCGATACCAGAAGAAGAAACCGATCAGCATCGAGAACAGGGACACGTAGGCGAGCGCCGCGTAGCCCGGCCAGGTAACGCCGCTCCAGCTCGAGGGCAGGAACCACAGCGCGGCGGGCATGGCGAAGGGCAGGGAGATCAGCAGCGCCCAGCAGATCACCTGCCAGCCGCCGAGGCGGCGCGACAGGATGGCGCCTTCGGCGTAGCCCAGGCCGCAGACGATGACGGCGGCAAGCATCAGCACGTCGCCGACCAGCGACGCCTCGGCACCCTGCGCGAGCGCGTAGCCCGCGACGATCGCGGCGCCCGCGACGGCGAAGAGCCAGAAGGCCGGGCGCGGGCGCTCGCCGGCGCGCAAGGCGCCGAAGATCGCCGTTGCCATGGGCAGCAGGCCGATGAAGACGATCGCGTGCGCCGAGGTGACGTGGCGCAGCGCGAGCGCGGTCAGCAGCGGGAAGCCCAGCACGACGCCGAAGGCCGTGATCGCGAGTGCCGGCAGCTCGCGCCGCTCGGGCATCGCCGGACGCAGCGCCGCGAGGATCGCCAGGGCGGCGATGCCGGCGAGCGCGGCGCGGGCGAAGGTCAGGAAGATCGGGTCGAAGCTCTGCACGCCGACGCGGGTCGCGGGCAGCGAGCCCGAGAAGATCAGCATGCCGACGAAGCCGTTGAGCCAGCCGGCGGCGCCGTGGCCGCGCGCGGGCGCGACCGCGATGGAAGCGTTGCTCATGCCCGCAACCTCGCATGGGTGGCGGGGCGGCGGGAAGGCATGGTAGGGTACAATTCTGCCAAACTGTACTGTTCCATTCTTCATTACAGTTGGATCCGATGAATCAGCCCCTCCTTCCCCAAGCCGGCCAGACCCGCGTCGCCGCCGTGATGCAGCGCCTGCGCGGCCAGGTCGCGGCGCGCGAACTGCCGCCGGGGGCGCGCGTGCCATCGATCCGTCGCCAGGCCGAGGCGCTGGGCGTGTCGAAATCCACCGTGGTCGAGGCCTATGACCGGCTGGCGGCCGAGGGCGTGATCGCGCCGCGCGCCGGCTCGGGCTTCTATGTCGCCAGGGGGGCGGCACCCCTGCGCGTCGCCCGCGACCTGCCGGCGCGCGAGCGTGCGGTCGACCCGCTGTGGATCATGCGCCAGGCGCTCGACGCCGATGCGCCCGTCCTGAAACCGGGCTGCGGCTGGCTGCCGTCGTCCTGGCTGCCGCAGGAAGCCATGGCGCGCGCGCTGCGCCGCGTCGCCCGCGACGGCGGGGCGGGGCTGATGGAATACGACACGCCGCTGGGCTTCGCGCCGCTGCGCGCGCTGCTCGCGGGCCGGCTCGCCGATCGTGGGATCGAGGCGGGGCCGGAGCGCGTCCTGTTGACCGACAGCGGCACCCAGGCGATCGACCTGGTGGCGCGCTTCCTGCTCGCGCCCGGCGACACGGTGCTGCTCGACGACCCCTGCTACTTCAACTTCCAGACCGCGATGCGGGCGCACCGCGTGACGGTCGTGCCGGTGCCCTACACCCCGCAGGGCCCCGACCTCGCCGCGTTCGACCGCCTGGCCGCCGAGCACCGGCCCCGGCTCTACGTCACCAACGCCAGCCTGCACAACCCGACCGGCGCCAGCCTGTCCGTGACCGCCGCACACCGCCTGTTGAAGCTCGCCGAGCAGCACGGGCTGGTCGTGGTCGAGGACGACATCTTCGCCGACCTGGAGGCTGCGCCGTCGCCGCGCCTCGCCGCCTTCGACGGGCTGGAACGCGTGATCCATCTCGGCAGCTTCTCCAAGACGCTCTCGGCGGGCGCGCGCTGCGGCTTCATCGCCGCGCGCGAAGACTGGGTTGAGGGCATGGCCGACCTGAAGCTCGCGACACAGTTCGGGAATTCCGCGCTGGGCGCGCGGACGGTTCATCGCCTGCTGGCCGACGGCGGCTACCGGCGCCACCTGGAAACCGTGCGCGGCAAGCTCGCCCGCGCGATGGACGAGACGG
>JAEULC010000392.1 GCA_016792605.1 Rhodospirillales bacterium | reverse complement strand
AAGCGGCGCGGGTCGTGGCCGCGCTCGGAGCTCAGGCGCTGGACTGCCTGCAGCAGCTTCTGGTCCATCAGCCGGATGATGCCGGAGGCGGCGTCGGGCACGGAAATGCCAAGCGGCCTGGCAATGCCGCGCTCGACCGCGTCCTTCGCCAGGGCCGCGTCGATCGCGACCGCACCGCCGGCATAGGTGCCGGGCTTCAGCCGGCCCAGCACGACCTGGGCATCGGTGATCGTCGGCTCGGTGCCGCCGAGGCCGTAGCAGGCCGGGCCGGGGCGCGCGCCGGCGCCCTGGGGGCCGACCTGGAGCATCCCGGCGCCATCCACCCGCGCGATGGTGCCGCCGCCGGCGCCGATCGTGTGCACCTCCACCGAGGGCAGGACGCAGGTGTAGCCGCCGATGTCCAGGTAGTCGGTGAAGGCGACCTTGCCGCCGGTCATCAGGATGACGTCGCAGCTCGTGCCGCCGATCTCCATCGAGATCAGGTCGTCCGAGCCGCAGGCGGCCGCGTAGTAGCGCAGCGCGCCGACGCCGGCGGCCGGGCCGGACAGCAGCAGCGCGGCCGGGCGGTCCGCGATCCGGTCCACCGTCACGGCGCCGCCGTTGTTCTGGATCAGGAGCATGGGCGACGCCAGGCCCTGTTCCTTCAGCCGCCGGGCGAGCGCCTGCAGGTAGCCGACGGTGCGCGGCGCGACGTAGGCGTTGAGCACCGTTGTCGATCCGCGCTCGTATTCCCCGGCGATCGGGGCCACGGCGCTGGACCGGGAGATCCAGGGCGACAGGCCCGCCTTGGCCGCGCGCGCCGCGGTCGCCTGCTCGTGGCGGTCGTCGACATAGGCGTTGAACAGGCAGACCGCGACCGCCTCGACGCCCTCATCGCGGAACGTCTCGATCGCGGCGTCGACATCCGCCAGCGCCACCGGCGCCAGTTCCTTGCCGGCGCGGTCGAGCCGCCCGCGAACCGGCAGGCGCAGGTAGCGCGGCACCAGCACGGGTGGGTATGGCGTGCGATGATCCCAGGGGTTGTCGCGGTGGCCGCGCCGGATCTCCAGCGAGTCGCGGAAGCCCTCGGTCGTCAGCATCCCCACCTTGGCGCCCTTGCCCTCGAGCACGGTGTTGGTGGCGATGGTCGAGCCGTGGACGAAGAGCGGGCAGCGCGCCAGCAGCGCGGCCGGGGTGAGCGACAGCATCGTCGCGGCCTTGGCCAGCGCGTCGATCACGCCCTGGGCCGGGTCGGCGGGAACCGTCGGCACCTTGGCGACCAGGATGCGGCCGTCGTCGCCGGCCAGGATCATGTCGGTGAACGTGCCGCCGACATCGACGCCGATGCGCCAGCGCGTGGCGTCTGTCGCCGTCACGAGGCGATCGCTCCGCGCCGCGCCGGCGCGCGCGCGCCGAATCCGCGCGCGATGGCGCCGGCGGCCTCCAGCGTCGCGGGAACGACGCGCCCGAACCAGGCCTTGTTCATGCGGTAGGAGGGCGCCGCGACGCAGAGGCCGGCGATCGCCGTGCCGTCGCCGAGCAGGACAGGCGCCGCGATGCCGCCGACATCCATCCGCCAGCCGCCGCGATTGATCGCGTAGCCGCGCGCGCGGGTGCGCTTCAGTTCGCGCCGCAGCGCCTCGGGATCGGCGATCGTCGTCTCGGTCATCGGCGACAACGCGCCCGGCAGGTGGGCGTCGAGATAGTCCGGCCGCTGGAAGGCGAGCAGCGCCAGGCCGGTCGAGGTGCAGTTGGCCGGGATGCGGTCGCTGACCTGGGCGTGGACGCGCACGGTCTGCGCGCCCTCGACCCGGGTCAGGTAGACCACGTCGAAGCCGGTCAGCACGCCCAGGATCGCGCCTTCGCCGGTTTCCTGGACCAGCCGTTCCAGGATCGGCTGCGCGACGCGCGTGAGGTCGGCCTCGGGCATGCCGTTGCCGACATGCCAGGCCTTCAGCCCCAATCTGTAGATGCCGCCGGGAAGATGTTCGACGAAGCCGCGCTTCGCCAGGATCGACAGCACGCCATGCGTGCCGGATTTCGACATCGCCAGGCGACGCGCCAGTTCGCCGAGGCCGAGGCCGTCGCGCTCGCCCGCCAGTTGCTCCAGCACGTCGAGTCCGCGGCTCAGGCCCGATCGCGCGTCGGTGTTCGTATTAGCTGAACGCTTATTCGTCATTGACGAACCTTAGAAGCGTGGTGTCCTCTTGGTCAAGATCGAACTGACCGGCGACGGGGGAGACAAGGACATGCGCGTTCCATTTCCGGCGAAGGGCCGCAAGCGTGACGACATCCTGGCCGAGATGCGCGGGATGAAGGCCGGCGACGCCGACTGGCAGCATGGCCGCACGCCGCTCTACGTGTTCAAGGCGACCCAGGAAGCCTACGACATGGGGCGCGACGCGTTCTTCGAGTTCTTCACCGAGAACGCGCTGGGCGCCAAGCGCGCCTTCACCAGCGTGAAGCGCATGGAGGACGAGGTGGTGCAGGGCGCCCTCGACCTTCTGCATGCGCCGGATGACGCCGGCGGCTTCATGACCACCGGTGGCACGGAGAGCATCATCCAGGCGGTGCAGACCTGCCGCGACTGGTCGCGCGCCCGGCGTCGCGACGCGGCGCATCGCGGCAACATCGTGGTGTCGGAATCGGCCCATCCCGCCTTCAACAAGGCGGCGAACCTCATGGACCTCCAGGTGCGCCGCATCCCGACCGCGCCCGACCTGCGCGCCGACGTTGCGGCGATGGAGGCGGCGATCGACCGCGACACGATCATGCTGGTGGGTTCGGCGCCGAGCTTTCCCCATGGCGTGATCGACCCGATCGCGGCGCTGGGCGCCGTGGCGCAGCGGCGCGACGTGTGGCTGCACGTCGATGCCTGCGTCGGCGGCTACGTCGCCCCGTTCGTCAAGGAACTCGGCTACGACGTGCCCGACTTCGACCTGGGAGTGGCGGGGGTCAGCTCGCTGTCCGCCGATCTGCACAAGTTCGGGTTCTGTCCCAAACCGGCGTCGACTGTTTTCTATGCCAGCGCAGACAAGGCGCGGCATCACGGCTTCGAGTTCACCGACTGGCCCAATGGCCGCTTCGCCACCAGCACCATCGTCGGCACGCGGCCGGCGGGCGGCGTCGCGGCGGCCTGGGCGATGTTCCAGCATCTGGGCCGTCCCGGCTATCGCGACATCGCCGCCAGGCTGATGGCGATGGTCGATCGCTACAAGGAGGGCGTGGAGCGCGTGCCGGGGCTGAAGGTCTGCGGCAAGCCGCATCTCTCGATCGTCGCGTTCGGCGCGGACACGGTCGACGTGTTCCGGGTCAGCGAGGTGATGGCGGCAAAGGGCTGGGTGCCGGGGCTGGTGCAGAAGCCGCGCGCCATCCATCGCATGATGTCGCTGATCCACGCCGACAGCATGGATGAGTACCTCGACGACCTGCGCGCCGCCGTGGGCGTGGTGCGCCAGGAGGTCGGCAGCACCGCGAAGATCCAGGCGACCTATTGACCGCCATACGGTCCCGCTCTTGACCATCGCCCGCCGCCGGGCGACGGATGTTCCACCATTGAGGGCAGGGGGAACTGATGAAGACGGTGGACAAGCGGCAGAAGTTTCGCGCGGTCCTGGCGGGTGGGCGCGCGGTGCGCGCCGGCTCGGTCTGGGACCCGGTCTCGGCGCGCCTCGCCGATCGCCTGGGCATCGAGGTCGGGCTGATGGGCGGGTCGCTCGGGTCCTTCGCGGTGCTGGGCGTGCCCGACGTGATCGTGCTGACGCTCTCCGAACTGGCCGACCAGGTGCGCCGCGCCTGCCGCGCCAGTTCCGTCGCGCTGCTGGTCGACGCCGACCACGGCTACGGCAATTCGCTCAACGTGATGCGCACGGTCGAGGAGCTGGAGCATGCCGGCGTGGCGGCGCTGACGATCGAGGACACGCTGCTGCCGCGCGCCTTCGGTGCCGGCGACAAGCCGCAATTGACCCCGGTGGCCGAGGGCGTGGCAAAGATGCGTGCGGCCCTGGCGGCACGGCGCGATCCCGCCCTCGCCATCGTCGGCCGCACCAGCGCGTCGCAGATCACCGATGTCGACGACGCGATCCAGCGGCTCAACGCCTACGAGGCGGCGGGTGTCGACGCGCTGATGATCCCCGGCGTGAAGTCCCGCACGGAACTCGACCGCCTGTCGGCCGGCACGAAACTTCCGTTGGTTATCGGCGGTGGCGGGCCGGAGCTGTCGGATATCGACTACCTCGCCAGCCGTCGTGTGCGCGTCTTCAGCGCCGGCCACCAGGCCTTCGCCGCCAGCGTGCAGGCGATCCACGACGCGCTGCGGGCCGCGCAGGGCGCTGGCGCCATGCCGCCCCTGGCGGGCAAGGAGCTGACCGACTGGGTCACCCAGGCCGGCGACTACGAACTGCGCGCCAGGAATTTTCTCTAGGGCAGGGGGCCGAGCGACAGCCCGGGCACCTTCACGCGCAGCCGCAGCAGCGAGGACGAGGCGGTCACGTACAGGCTGCGCAGGTCATCGTCGCCGAAGCAGAAGTTCGCGCGCCCAGACGTGGCCGTCTGCGAGCGCGCCATCGGCGGTCACGTCGAACTGGCGGATATGGCCGGGCTCGGTGTCGTTGACGAAGAAGCGGCGCTCGTCGTGCGAAAAGCACAGCCCGCGCGCCGCTGACGCGGGTCGCGCCCACCACACGATCTGGGGATTTGCCTAGCCCTGGCTGCGCCCGGTGCCGATCGATTGCCGATGCCTGGAAGCGGCCGGCGGCTTCGCAACGGGAACCGGGAAATGCGCGCGCCCGGGCGCATCAAGGCGACCCTGCGCGTACGGCGGCTATGGGGCTAAGTCTTTGATTGGGAAGGGATGGGGCGAGCGACGGGGCTCGAACCCGCGACATTCGGTACCACAAACCGATGCTCTACCAGCTGAGCTACGCCCGCCATCCGGGCGAGGATGTAGCCTCCCGGCCGGATGGGGTCAAGTAATGGC
>JAEULC010000368.1 GCA_016792605.1 Rhodospirillales bacterium | reverse complement strand
CAGATAGGCGAGCGCCACGGCCAGGCCGACGTCGCCGAGGTCGAAGCGGCCCTCCGGCGGCACGACCAGGCGCGGGATCGTCCGGTCGATGGCCCTGACCTGGCGCTGCGTCCAGTCGCGCCATTGCAGATCAGCCGGCCGGCGTGCTTCCAGCACTGTCGTAAAGCTGGCGTCGATCAGCCCCTGCGTGAGGCTGGTCCGCGCCAGCAGGTCGGCGGGATCGCCGCCGGACAGGCTCGGGCCGTCGCCGACCTGGTCGAGATGCTGCGCAATGGCGATGCTCTCCGTCACCAGCACGCCGTCGTCCGTGACCAACGCCGGCACCTTGCCGATCGGGGTCGCGTCGTGCAGGTCGAGCGGATCGCTCCAGGGATCGGTTTCGTGCCACTGGATGCGGTCGGCCAAGCGCTTCTCGTGCACGACCATGCGCACCTTGCGGGCGTAGGGCGAGGTCTTGTTGAAGTAGAGCTTCACGGGCGCACGCGCAGCTCGGGGACGGTCAGCCGCGCGGCCTCGGCGACCAGGCGGCGCACGATGTCGCCGGCTGGCGGCAGGTCGTGGATCAGGCCGCAGGCTTCGCCCGCGATCACCGCGGCGATGTCGAAGTCGGCCTTGCTGCGCGCCTCGCCGTAGGCGGCGGCGACCGAGTCCTGTTCGCGCTCCAGTTCGGCCTCGCGGCCGAGCCAGCGCTCGGCGTGGCGGTTGCGCAGCACGCGGCCGGTATAGGGATCGGGCCAGCGATTGCGGCGCGACAAATCGAACACGATCGAGCGTGCCGTGTCGTCGCCCTTGGCGGCCAGGATGCGGCGCTTGGCCTCGGGATGCCCGGCGGCCTCGTCGGAGGCGTAGAAGCGCGTGCCCAGCAGCACGCCCTCCGCGCCCAGCGCCAGGGCGGCGGCAAGGCCGCGCCCGTCGGCGATGCCGCCGGCGGCGATCACCGGGACATGGGGCAAGGCGTCGACGATCTCGGGCAGCAGGGTGAACAGCGCGCGCGCCTGGCCATGGCCGCCGGCCTCGGTGCCCTGGGCCACGACGAAGTCGGCCCCGGCGTCCGCGGCCTGCCGCGCCTGGGCCAGGGTCTGCACCTGGCAGATCAGCCGGGCGCCGGCGGCCTTGATCGCGGGGGCGAAGGGGGCGGGATCGCCGAAGGACAGCATCACGGCGGCCGGGCGATGCGCCAGCGCCCGGTCGAGCGCGGCCGGCTGCTTGGCGAGGCTCCAGGTGATGAAGCCGCAGCCGACGCGCGCATTGCCCGCCTCGCGCCAGGTCCGGTCGATCCAGTCGCAATCGCCATAGCCGCCGCCGATCAGGCCCAGGCCGCCGGCCTGGCTCACCGCCGCCGCGAGCCTGCCGTCGGACACCAGGTCCATCGGCGCCAGCAGCACCGGGTGCTCGATGCCGAGGATGCGGGTGACGCGGTTGTTGAAGGTCATCGGCGGTCTCCCCCTGCGATGAGTTCGAGGACAAGCGCCGCCAGCACCGCTGCGGCGCCCAGGCCGAACAGCAGCGCGTAGTCTCCGGGATGGCGGGCGAACAGGTACGACATGGCGTAGGCCGAGGCGGCCTGGCCGAGGGCGAAGGCGATGGTGGCGACGGTCCAGCCCGAGCGGCGCAGCCGGTCGTCCGGCGCCAGTTCCTGCAGCCGCCCGAGGACGAGCTGCGCGATGCCGGGGGTGAAGGCGCCGATGACGAGGCTCGAGGCGACGAGGCTGACCGGGTCGGAGGCGACGGCGAGCAGTCCGATCATCGCGATCTGGACCAGGAGCCCGAGCCGGAGCGCGCGCGCGAAGCCGATCCGGTCGGCGACAAGCCCGGTCGTCACCGGGCCCAGCATCGCGCCGACGCCAAAGACGACCCAGTAGCGTGCCCCGATCGCGATTCCCTGGTGCAGCCCACGGGCGACGAAATCGACCAGGAACAGCATGTGCGGCACCAGCCCCACCGCGCTGAGCCCGTAGACGACATAGAGCGCCTTCAGCGCCCTGGGCGCGCGCGGGGCGCTGCGCGTGGCGGCACGGGCGGGGGCGCCCTGGGGCCAGCCGGTCCAGGCTAGCGCCGTCAGCACCGCCGCCATGCCGCCCAGCGTCAGCCAGGCCACGGCCAGGCCATGGCCGATCAGGATCGGCACCAGCGTGCCCGACGCGATCATGCCGATGCCGACGCCGGTGAACATGACCCCGCCGGCCAGGCCGCGCTTGCCGGCCGGGATGTGCGGCAGGACGCTGGGCGCGGCCAGGACCATCAGCACCGCGCCGGCGAAGCCCGAGCAGAAGCGCCAGACGAAGAACCAGGCGAAGCTGACCGGGGCGACCGAGGCGAAAAACGTCGCCGTCGCCAGCAACAGCATCAGCCGCAGCACCGGCACCGTGCCGAGCCGCGCCGCCATCGGGCGGCCCAGCACCGCGCCGGCGATGTAGCCCGACAGGTTCGCGGCGCCGAGATAGGCGGTGTCGGCGGGGCTGAACCAGCCCGCGGCGATCACGGCCGGGATCAGGGGGGTGTAGGCGAAGCGCGCGAGCCCGATGCCGAGCAGGGTCGCGGCGAAGACCGCCAGGGTCGCGCGGACGATCGCGCCGGTGTCGGGGGATACGGGATCAGCCGCCATGGTGGTGCACTGTGCCATGACCAGAGCCTAGACGGCTCAAGTCATCGCGAGAAACGGTATTAAATGATTGAAGATATCTGGAACAAAGATATGTCTATTCTGCGGCCTCCAGTTGCGCCGGCAGGGACCGTCGGGCAAGGTCGACAAAGGCATTGAGCGCGCTCGACGACAGGGCGTCGCGGCGGCGGATGAACTGGGTCTCGACCCGCCCGTCCGCCGGCGGCAATGCGTGGATCGCGACGCGGCCCTCGCGCCAGACCGGGCCGATCAGCGCGCGCGGCAGGAGCGTGATGCCGATGCCGGCCGCGACGCAGGCGAAGATCGCCTCGAGCGTGCCGAACTCCAGCCGGCGCAGATGCAGCACGCCACGCCGGATCAGCACTTCCTCCAGGCGCTGGCGGTAGGAGCAGCCCGCGCGCAGCACCACGATCTTCATGTCGTCGCGGCGCAGCGCGTCGGCGAGACTGCGGCACCCGGGCGCGGTCATGACCACGAGTTCCTCACGGAAAATCGTGGTTTCCTCGAGCTGCGGATGCTGCACCGGCCCGGACACGAACGCGCCCTCGACCTGCTGCTGCAGCACCATCTCGACAAGCTCGGCCGAGGTGCCGGTGCGCAGCACAAGGTCGACCGCGGGGTGCGCCTGGGCGAAGGACAGGAGCAGCGGCGACAGGCGCAGCGCGGCGGTCGTCTCGAGCGAGCCGATGACGAGCCCGCCCTTCGGCTTGCCGTCGTCCACCACCGCGCGCCGCGCCTCGTCGAGCAGCAGCGCGACGCGCTGGGCATAGGGCAGCAGCCGGCGGCCGGCGGCGGTCAGGCTGGCGCCGCGGCTGTGGCGCTCGAAGAGTTGCTCGCCCAGGCTTTCCTCGAGCTGGCGGATCCGCGCGGTCACGTTGGACTGCACGGTATGAAGGTCCTGCGCGGCGCGGTTCATCCCGCCCAGCCGCGCCACGGCCTCGAACACGCGAAGATCGCTGGAATCCATGCGTCCTCAGTTATCACTGGTTACGATTAGATATCCGAGAATACATCGCCTGTAGGGATCGTCAACGCGCCCGAACGAATCAGTTTAAGTCATTGGGCTAGCGGGGAGTCCTGGAGGCGAGGCGAAGAAAGTGCCGTAGATCGTTGATTTCCTGTGGACGGGTTGACGCAGGTCGCCCGAAGTGATTCGATCCGGGCATGCAACTGCTGCACGAACTGAAGCGCCGCGCCCGCCATGCCGTCGCCCCGGTCCTGGGGATCGGGATTTTCGGTTACTTCGCCTTCCATGCGATCGAGGGCGACCGCGGCTTGTTCGCCTATTTCCGCCTGAAGGACCAGATCGTCGAGGCCGAGCAGATGCAGCGCGAGGTCGCCGCGATCCGCGCCGAGCTCGAGCAGCGGGTCTCCCTGCTGCGGCCCAATCACACCGATCCCGACATGCTCGACGAGCGCGCCCGCCAGATGCTCAACCTGGCCCAGCCCGACGAGGTCGTGATCTTCACCAAGCGCGAAAAGAACCGCTCGGTCGGCACCCCCGTCGGCGTGCCCCTGCCGCCGCTGCGCTGAAGAAGGCGGGCGGGACGGGCCATGGCCACGTTCGACGCCCGCGCCACCGCGACGCCCCTCGATCAGGCCACGCTGGCAAACGTCCGTCGCGAACTCGACGCCGGCAACAAGATCGCCGCGATCAAGGTCGTGCGCGAGGCGAGCGGGCTGGGCCTGGCGGAAGCCAAGGCGATGGTCGAGGCGATCGAGTCCGGCGTATCCACGGCGACCACCAGCATCGACCTCACCGAGGCCGAGGGCGAACGTATCAAGGCGCTGTTGCTCGCGGGTGACCAGGCCGAGGCGATCAAACTGCTGCGCGACGCCTCGCAGTCCCGGGTCGACCTAAAGACCGCCCGCGGCCTGATCCAGACCTACCTGAAGCACCTGACCGAAGCCGGTGGTGCTGCCAAGGCCGAGACCCATTTCACCGTCGACGCCGGCCTCTCCCGCGACGCCACGATCGAGCGCGCCAGCGGCGGGCCGCTGACATCGATCCTGAAACTTGCCGTCGCCGCGGCGATCGCCCTGGGCTTCGTCGTCTGGATGTTCGGCTGGCCGCCGAATTTCTGAGGGCGGCGTTGAGGAGGGAGATGCCGGCGAGGGCGTGCCCTGCCTTTAAGCATCTCGCGCCTGCGAAGGCTGGTATACCTGAAAACCGCCTATGGAATCCGCTGGTTAACTTGATTTCAATTAATTGACAATTTTGCAAGGCAATACAGATATTTATCCAATTGCGTGACTTGTTTTCCTGCGGCGATCGGCCTAATAAGTTAACCAGGCTGACCCAACCGCCATGAAGGCCCTGGGGAACGGCCGCAAGCCGATTGCAGGGAGCCCTCCATGGCGACAACGAAGAAGGCCGCGCGCAGCTCTGCCAAGGGCGCGCCCGCGCCGGCCGAAGAGCTATTGAGCCACTACCGCCACATGCTGCTGATCCGCCGCTTCGAGGAAAAGGCCGGCCAGATGTACGGCATGGGGCTGATCGGCGGGTTCTGCCATCTCTATATCGGCCAGGAAGCGGTGGTCGTCGGCATGCAGGCGGCGCTGAAGAAGGGCGACACCGTCATCACCTCGTACCGCGACCACGGCCACATGCTCGCCTGCGACATGGACCCCAAGGGCGTGATGGCCGAGCTCACGGGCCGCGCCGGCGGCTATTCCAAGGGCAAGGGCGGCTCGATGCACATGTTCAGCCGCGAGAAAGGATTTTTCGGCGGGCATGGCATCGTCGGCGCGCAGGTGCCGCTCGGCACCGGCCTCGCCTTCGCGCACAAGTACAAGGAAGACGGCGGCGTCTGCGCCACCTACCTGGGCGACGGCGCGGTCAACCAGGGCCAAGTCTACGAGGCCTTCAACATGGCCGCGCTGTGGAAGCTGCCGGTTGTCTACGTGATCGAGAACAACAAGTACGGCATGGGCACCAGCGTCGAGCGCGCCTCGGCCCGCACCGACCTCTACCACCGCGGCCAGGCCTACGGGATTCCCGGCGACCAGGTCGACGGCATGGACGTGCTGGAGGTCAAGGAAGCGAGCGAGAAGGCGGTCAACCACGCGCGCAGCGGCAAGGGGCCGTACATCCTGGAGATGCTGACCTACCGCTACCGTGGCCACTCGATGTCCGATCCGGCGAAGTACCGCCCGAAGGACGAGGTGGCGCGGATGCGCGAGGAGCACGACCCGATCGACCATCTGCGCGGCGCGCTGCTCGACTGGAACGTCGCCGACGAGGCGGTCCTGAAGACAATCGACAAGGAGGTGAAGGACATCGTCACCGCCGCGGCCGAGTTCGCGCAGAACAGCCCCGAGCCGGATATCTCGGAACTCTACACCGACATCCTGATCGAAGCCTGAGCGCGAGGGGGACATAAGACAATGCCGATCCAGGTTCTGATGCCCGCGCTGTCGCCGACGATGACCGAGGGCAAGCTCGCGACGTGGCGCAAGAAGGAAGGCGACCAGGTGAAGGCCGGCGACGTGCTGGCGGAGATCGAGACCGACAAGGCGACGATGGAAGTGGAAGCCGTGGACGAGGGCGTGCTCGGCAAGATCCTCGTCGCCGCCGGCACCGAGAATGTCGCCGTGAACACCCCGATTGCCACGCTCTTGGGCGAGGGCGAGGAGGCTGGCGCCGCCCCGGCCGCCGCGCCCAAGGCTGCGCCGGCGGCGGCAGCGCCTGCGCCTGCTGCCGCACCAGTGCCTGCCTCGGTGGCGAAGGCCGCGCCGCACGAAGCCGACTGGACCGGCCCGACGGTGACGCTGACCGTGCGCGACGCGCTGCGCGACGCCATGGCCGAGGAGATGCGCCGCGACCAGACCGTCTACCTGATGGGCGAGGAAGTCGCCGAGTACCAGGGCGCCTACAAGATCAGCCAGGGCCTGCTGCAGGAATTCGGCGCCAAGCGCGTGATCGACACGCCGATCACCGAGCACGGCTTCACCGG